>JAFAEA010000014.1 GCA_023424355.1 Chloroflexota bacterium
TGTGCAATCTCGCATTTTGGTGGGCACGGGTATCGCCGATTCGTTGCCCGAAGTCATCGCCAGCAAGTGGCCAAAGGCGCAGGCAATCTGGATTGGTGTGGATGCCAATGTCGCCAAGGCATTCCGGCCCTGGCTCGATCAGCTGCAGGGCCAGATTGCAGTCCCCATTCATATCCACGAGATCGCTCCCGGTGAATCCAGCAAGAGCCTCTCCACCTACGGCGAACTTCTCGACTGGATGCTCTCCGGCGGAGTGCAACGGGGCGATGTCGCTATGGCACTCGGCGGTGGAGTGGTCGGGGATCTGATGGGATTCGCGGCGGCGACGGTCCTTCGCGGTATCGGTTTGATTCAGGTACCCACCACGCTGCTGGCGATGGTGGATAGCAGTGTTGGCGGCAAAACCGCCATTAACCACGAAACCGGCAAGAACCTGATCGGTTCGTTCTACCAGCCGCCCGTTGTACTGGTCGACTCACGATTTCTGAGCTCAATGCCGGAGCGAGAGCTTCGCTCAGGATTCGCCGAAGTCATCAAGCACGGAGTGATCCAGGCCAGTACACCCGGTGGCGAATCCGGGTTCCTGACTGAGGTGCTGAAGCTCAACGCCAACGGATTGCTCGATCTTAAGGATCCGCTCATCAGTTGGGTGTTGCGACAGAACGTGAGCCTGAAAGCCAGCGTCGTCGCCGAGGACGAGCGGGAAGCCGATCTCCGTCAGATTCTCAACTTCGGGCACACAATTGGTCACGGAGTGGAGGCATCGGGTTATCGCATGCTTCATGGCGAGGCCATCGCCATCGGCATGGTGGCAGTCAGTCATCTCGCGGTGGAGAAGGGAGATATCGACCAGGCCTGGTTGGACGAGCTGCGCACAATGATCGCCGCCTACGGGTTGCCGACTGAGGCCGAGGTAGACCGTGAAACTGTGCTCGGCAAAATGCAGAGCGATAAGAAGAAGAGTGCAGGAAAGCAGAACTGGGTGCTGCCGGTTGCAGAAGGTGGCGTGCGCGTGACAAACGATGTTGATCAAGATTCTGTTAACGCCGCGATCGATGCCATCATCGCGTCTGCCTGGTAGAAGAAACCTATGGTATTCTCCTTGATGGTGCAGGCGATTCGTGTTTCGCCTGTATTGTGTGTGCCCGCTCGGGTACGCGCCTGAGAACGCCGGTTCCTTCCGGCATTCAGGCTGGCTCCAATTGTCACGGACAGGAGTAACAACTTAGTGACTCAATCTTCCAGAGTCGTAGTCAGCGCTTCTATTGCCTATGACTACATCATGCACTTCGACGGCTCCTTTGCCGATCACATTCTTCAGGACAAAGCCCACACTCTTTCCGTCAGCTTCCTGCTGGATTCGTTCAAGCGACAGCACGGTGGTGTAGCGGGAAACATGGTCTACAACATGGCCATGCTTGGAGTTCCCACCACGTTGATCGGTACGGCCGGTCAGGATTTCGGTGCCTACCGCGCCAAGCTGGAATCGATGGGTGTCGATCTCTCCAACGTGATTGTGGATGAGGATGATTTCACCGCCACGGCGTTTATGAATGCCGATAACGTTGGTAATCAGATCGCCTCGTTCTACCCGGGTTCTGGTGCCGATGCCCAGAAGATCGATGTCACTGGGCCGGCCTCGCAGGCCAGCTACGGCATTGTGAGCGCTGGTGACCCTGGCGCGATGGTGATGCACACCGAGCAGATTGCTGCCACCGATTGCAAACTGATCTATGATCCGGCTTTCCAGATCGTGATCCTCGATGCCGAGAAGCTCAATCGCGGTATCGAGCTGGCCGATATTCTCATCGGCAACGATTACGAATGGGGCATGATGTCCAAAAAGGTCGAGCGAAGTGAGGACGAGATTGCGGCCAGCAAGCCGATTTCCGTCATCACCCTCGGTAGCCGAGGTAGCGAGATTCGCGCCAACGGCGAGAAGCACATCATCCCGATTGCGGAACCGAAGCAGTTCGGCGATCCGACCGGTGGTGGAGATGCGTATCGCGCAGGACTCGTTGCCGGTCTGTTGATCGGTGCCGATCTTCCGGTCGCCGGACGCATGGCTGCGCTCACCAGCACCCACGCCATCGAATACCACGGACCACAAGAACACCAATTCACACCGGAAGGCTTTGTCGCCCGATTCGACGAAGCATTCCCGGATTTCGCCGGAGCGGTTTCGGTGGATGCACTCAACGCACTCGCTTAAGAGCGATATTACGTAGGTACGTATAAGGAGAAATCATGTCTCAGGCAATGACCGAAAAGTTCGATATCAAGGATCCAAGTCTGGCCGCAGCCGGTAAGCGCCGCATCGAGTGGGCTGCCCGCGAAATGCCGGTACTCACCGAAATTAAGGAGCGCTTCAAGACCGAGCGCCCGTTTGATGGTGTGAAGATCACCGCTTGTGCCCACGTCACCACAGAGACCGCCAACCTGGTTCTGGCCATGGTTGCCGGTGGTGCCGATACCGTTCTCTGCGCCAGCAACCCGCTGAGCACCCAGGACGATGTCGCCGCCGCACTGGTGGAAGAAGGTGTTCGCGTGTACGCCATCAAGGGCGAAGACGATGTCACCTACATGAAGCACATCCACACCGCTATCCAGCACGGCCCGAACATCGTTGTCGATGACGGTGCCGATGTGGTGACCATCATTCACAAGGATTACCCGGAACTTGCCGAGCAGGTTTGGGGTGGTACCGAAGAGACCACTACCGGTGTTATCCGCGAGCAGGCGATGGAGAAGGACGGCGTTCTCAAGTTCCCGATTGTTGCGGTGAACGATGCCGATACCAAGCACTTCTTCGATAACCGCTACGGTACCGGCCAGAGCACGCTCGATGGTATCCTGCGCGCCACCAACGTTCTCCTCGCTGGCAAGACCCTCGTCGTGGCCGGTTATGGCTGGTGCGGTAAGGGTATCGCCATGCGTGCCAAGGGTATGGGCAGCAAGGTGATCGTTACCGAAGTCGATCCGGTTCGCGCTCTCGAGGCCGCCATGGATGGCTTCCAGGTGATGACAATGGAGAACGCCGCTCCGCTGGCCGATATCATCGTCACCGCCACCGGTAACGTGAACGTGGTGGACAAGCATCACTTCGAAGTGATCAAGGATGGCGCCATGATCGCCAACGCTGGTCACTTCAACAGCGAGCTGAACCTGAAGGCGCTGGCCGAGATGGCGGGTGAGGGCCGCAAGCAGTTGCGCCCGTTCGTCGAGGAGTTCCTTATCGGCGATCGCTCTGTGATCGTGCTCGGCGAAGGCCGCCTGATCAACCTCGCGTCCGCCGAAGGCCATCCGGCCAGCGTGATGGACATGAGCTTTGCCAACCAGGCCCTGGGTGCTGCGTACATCGTGCGCGAGCACAAGAACCTGGAGAACAAGGTCTACCGTATGCCGGAAGAAATCGATCGCGACATCGCTGCCCTCAAGTTGCAGGCGATGGGCGTCGAAATTGATACCCTGACCGCGCAGCAGGAGAAGTACCTGGT
>JAFAEA010000154.1 GCA_023424355.1 Chloroflexota bacterium
ACGATCTCACCGCAGTCGATGCGCTACGCGCATGTTTCCCGGCGGGAACTGTATCTGGCGCCCCGAAGGTACGAGCGATGGAGATCATCGCCGAACTTGAGCCAGATGCGCGTGGAGTCTACTCAGGGGCTGTAGGATATCTCGATTTCAGTGGTGAAATGGATACCTGTATCGCCCTGCGAACACTGGTGTACAAGGACGGGGTTGCGAGCCTGCAGGCCGGAGGCGGTATCGTTGCCGATTCCACTGCCGAGGGCGAGTACAACGAGAGTCTGCAGAAAATGGCAGCTCTGATGCGTGCTATCGAGCGCGCCGAGCAGATGGAAGCCGGAGCAGGGGAGATGCGATCATGATTTTGCTGATCGATAATTACGATAGCTTTACCTACAACCTGTATCAGGCGCTTGCTGAGCTCGGAGCCGAACTCAATGTGGTGCGAAACGACAAGATTACGGTCGACGAAATCGAGGCTCGTCTCGACGAGATTGAAGGCATCGTCGTCTCGCCCGGTCCCTGCACGCCAACCGAGGCTGGTATTAGCGTCGAGCTGATCAAACGGCTGGCTGGCAAGCGTCCGATTCTCGGCGTCTGCCTGGGGCATCAGGCGATGGCAGAAGCATTCGGTGCCGATGTGGTGTTGGCTCCCGAGCTGATGCACGGCAAAACCAGCGATATCTATCACGATGGCAAGGGAGTGTACGAGGGACTGCCGAATCCGTTTACGGCAACCCGGTACCACTCACTCACGGTCGATCCTGCCACGGTTCCGGCCGAGTTCGTGGTGACCTCTCGCTCGGATGACGGCATTATTCAGGGGATTCGTCATCGCGAATATCCGCTGGAGGGCGTGCAGTACCACCCGGAAAGCATCCTCACTACGGAAGGCAACAACCTGCTCGCCAACTTCCTGCGCACTTGTGGGCTGGATGTCAGCGCAGGCACAGCCGTGCCAATCGGCTACTAGTTACGGAGGTACGCATGTCCATAGAAATTGATATCAAGAACGTTCTCCGAACTGTTGTCGATGGTGAGGAGCTCTCGCAAGAACAAGCCGAAGCTGCCATGGATCTGATCATGAGCGGCGAGGCGACCGAAGCGCAGATAGCGGCGTTGGCCGTAGCTCTTCGTATGAAGGGCGAGACCACGGACGAAATCGCCGGCTTCGCTCGCGCCATGCGCGATCATGCAGTGACTGTGGATATCGATTCCGATAATCTGCCGCTGCTCGATACCTGCGGTACCGGTGGCGATCACAGCAACTCCTTCAACATCAGCACCACTGCGACGTTTGTGATCGCCGCTGCCGGTGTCCGCATTGCCAAGCACGGAAATCGTGCCGCCAGCAGTTTGTGCGGCTCGGCAGATGTGCTGGAGGCGCTGGGAGTGCGGATCGAGCTCACTCCTCAGCAGGTCGAAGCCTGTGTCGAGGATGTGGGAGTGGGCTTCATGTATGCCCCCGCTTTCCACCCGGCCATGCGATTTGTGGGCCCAACCCGCAAGCAAATCGGCTTGCGCACCATCTTCAATCTACTGGGTCCGCTCACCAATCCGGCAGGTGCCCGGCATCAGTTGATTGGTGTGGGCATTCCGTCCATCGGACACCAATTGGCCGAAGTGCTGCAGGTGCTTGGAAGCCAGCATGCCGTGCTTGTTCATGCCGAGGAGGGGATGGACGAAGTGGGAATCCAGGGCACCACACGTGTGACCGATTTCAATGCCGACAGGGGCACCATCGAAACGTATGAAGTCACGCCAGAGGAGTTTGGACTCGTCCGCGCCGATCCAGCCGCGTTGGTTGGTGGTGATGCCGAGACCAACAAGGAGATCACGCTTCGCGTGCTCAACGGCGAAAATGGTCCACGACGGACCGTGACGCTGTTGAACGCCGGTGCCGGTATCTATGCTGCCGATGCTGCAGAAAGCTTTGGCGATGGCGTGCGAATTGCTGCGGAGATGATTGATTCCGGCAAGGCCGAAGCCAAGCTGCAGGAACTGATTCGATACACTCAGGAGCTTTCGGCATGACCCATATTCGCCAGACTGGAACCTATCTCGATCGCATCCTCGCCACCACCGTGGAGACTATTGCGGCCGACAAGCTCCGCACTTCCGCCGCCGAAATGGCCGGAAAAGTGCGTTTCGCAGCGGCTCCCGTGCCGATGTCTTTGCAGCGGGACACGCTCACGGTGATCGCCGAGTTCAAGAGGGCGTCGCCGAGCAAGGGACGTTTCGACATCGAAGTCTCGCCGGCCGAAGTTGCCGAGCAATACATCGCCGGTGGCGCGGCAGCAATCAGTTGTCTGACTGATGAGCCATTCTTCCAGGGATCGCTGGCCGATCTGCGGGAAGTTGTGCGCACATCGGCGGCGCGCGTTCCGGTGTTGCGCAAGGATTTCGTGGTCGATTCGTATCAGATCGATCAGGCACGCTCGAACGGTGCCACCATGATTCTGCTCATCGTTGCTTGCCTGGATGACGCACAGTTGTGCGAGTTCCGTGAGCATGCCGAATCGCTCAATATGCACGCACTTGTTGAAGTGCACGACGAAGCCGAAGCCGAGCGGGCGGTGGAGAGCGGAGCATCACTGATCGGCATCAACAATCGCGATTTGCGATCGTTCCATACGGATCTCGCGGTTACTGAGCGCATTGCGCCTCAGTTGCCGGATGGCACCACCATCGTCGGCGAGAGCGGAATCCATTCAGTCGCCGATGCCGAGCGCATGGTCGCGGCTGGATGCCACTCGGTTCTGGTCGGCGAATCCCTTATCCTGCGACAAGATCGGTCTGAAGCAGTGCGTGAACTGGCAACGATAAGGCGAGTGTGATGTTTGTAAAACTTTGTGGATTGCAGACTCTGGAGGATGCGACCGCTGCCATTGAGGCGGGGGCCAGCGCCCTCGGCTTCATTCTGGCCGAGAGCAAGCGCCAGGTAACCCCCGAACTGCTCGGTAGTATCCGCGATAACCTGGTGAATCCACCGACCATCGTTGGTGTCACCGTGAATCGCACAGCGGCGGAGCTGAACCAGCTGTTTGAGGATGCCCGCCTGGACATGGTGCAGCTAAGTGGCAACGAGC
>JAFAEA010000166.1 GCA_023424355.1 Chloroflexota bacterium
GTTCCATGGACACACGAATTGCACATCTAACAGAGCTTCAACAGATCATTTCCGGCTTGATTCGCGAGGATGGGGATCTGGAAGTCGCCAGCGGTATCTGGGTCTATCGCCGCAGCAATCCCACGCCGATGTTTCATGGCGAATCGGCGGTCGGCTATTGCGCCATCGCGCAGGGCGCGAAGCACGTGGCGGTCGGAGACGCAGGTTACACCTACTCCACCGATCACAGCCTCATTACTTCAATTGAGTTGCCGATGATCAGCCAGGTGGTGGAAGCCTCGCCCGAGCGGCCGTATCTGAGCTTGAAGATGGACCTGAATCCTGGTGACGTGCGATCAGTGATTCTCGCGTCAGACGCGAGTGCCACGGCTGGGGATCAGGATCACTCGGCCTTCGCGGTCAAACCAATGTCGGCGTCTCTTCTGGATGCCACCGTCCGCCTGATGCGTTGTGTCGGCCATCCAGCCGAGATGGATATTGTGGCGCCGATGGTAAAGCGCGAGATTATCTTCCGGCTGTTTACTGGTGGCCATCACCAGCGCATGCGCCAGATTGCCGGAATGAATGTGGTTTCTGGGCAGATTCAAACGGCTCTCGCCAGGATGCAAGATCAGTTTCAACAACCGATGAAGGTTGAGGACTTTGCAGCCGTAGCGGGAATGAGTACCAGCAGCTTCTACGATCACTTCAAGAAAGTCACCGGCCTCACACCGTTGCAATATCAGAAACAATTGCGATTGCGAGAAGCGCGGAGGCTGCTACAGACCCAACCGATCGACGCAGCCGAGGCGGGATTTGCGGTGGGTTATACAGACGCCTCGCACTTCAATCGGGAGTATAAGAAGATGTTCGGCCTGCCACCGATGAGGGATATCGAGCAACTCCGTGAATCGGCCGAGCTGGCCGAAGCGAGCTAGCGAGCCGGCTCGCCTTTAAGGCAGCTGCAGTGTGCGGCGTGTGGCTTTGCCGGAGTCTTGCTGGCTACCTTCGGGGCCTGACGGCGGTTGAAGCGATTCACCATTGAATTGAGAAGGGTCGCGAAACCGGATGCTTCCGCTTGTCGGTTCTGCTGAAGGACTCGCTCTGATTCGACCAATCTGGTGACGATGATATCGTGCATGTATCTGCCTCTATGCTTTCATTATTGAACAAAATTCCGGGAGTGGTTAGAATCACATCAATCACGATTCCACTCTGGTAGCAATAGTAGGCCTTGCCATCATTTTCGCTGTATAACAATATTCCAGATTGATTCGACAATCCTCCAGAATTGTCAAACTGACTCAGGAGCGATCATGTCTCTCACACAATCGACCGAACGACTGCATCAGCTGCAGGAAGAGCTGCAGGACATCCTCCGCGAAATATCACCATCCGATGGCAATATGCAGCTGAGTAAACGTCTCACCGTGTTTCGACGGGCATCACCAAGCGATATGAACCACGGCGAATCCAGCCTGGCACTGTGCATGATCGCGAGCGGATCCAAGCAGGTGCTGCTGGGCGATGATCTGTACAACTACGACAAGGACCACTACTTCATCACGTCCATGCAGTTGCCGACCGCGAGTTCCGTGATCCATGCCACCACGCAGGAGCCGTATTTGGCCCTGCGACTTGAGTTGGATCCGACTATGGTGAAATCGGTGCTGATGTCGGCACCGAACGGCTCCTACTCCACCGATGTGGAATCGGCATTCAACGTGAGCAAGGTGGATGCCGATCTGGTGAACGCAGTCACTCGCCTGCTCCGAGCCTCGCAATCCGAAAACGATGCGGCGATCTTGATGCCGCTGATCGAGCAAGAGATCGTGTACCGTCTGTTGAAGGGCAACCAGGGGGCACGATTGGCTCAGATCGCAGGATTTGGTACTGCCTCCGGCGGTATCTCGGCTGCGATTTCACGCATGCGCTCGGAGTACGACCAGCCCCTGAGGATTCCTGATCTGGCCAGGGAGATCGGCATGAGCGTTTCCAGCTTCCACGATCACTTCAAGCGATCCACCGGACTCACACCGCTGCAGTTCCAGAAACATCTGCGCCTACGAGAAGCTCGACGTCTACTACTGGGTGGCGATTGCGATGTGGCGGAGGCCGGGTATCAGGTCGGATATGCGGACGCCAGCCACTTCAACCGGGAGTACAAGCGAATGTTTGGCGAGCCGCCACTGCGAGATTTGAATCGCGTGCGGGCGGCGGGTCCGCTGGCACAAACGGGTAGCTAGGCGGGTGACAGTCGTATTCATCACCGGAATGTCTGGGACAGGAAAGAGCACTGTGCTTTCGGTGCTGGCTCATCGTGGCTACCAAACGGTGGATACCGACGATGCTGGCTGGTGCGTCCCGGAAGATGGCGATTGGAGCAGTCCGGACCATCTCTGGATACTTGATGTGGACCGGATGGAATCTCTTCTGGATGCGAATGGTGATGCTCCCCTCTTCATCTCAGGTACCAGACCGAATCAGGGGATGTTCTATCCACGATTCGATCATGTGGTGGTGCTGACCGCGCCGATTGAGGTGATGATCGATCGTGTGAGAACCCGGAGCGGTAATCCATTTGGTCGCACCGCGGAGGAGCAGGAAACGATCCGAAATGATACGCGTGAGGTTGAGCAGTTGCTGATTCGGGGTGCGGATCTGGTGATCGATACATCGGTGGAGAGTCCGGAGGCGGTTGCCGAGAGGCTGATCCAACTGGTCTGGTAGCGTGACCCACGGGGATCGCTTCGCTGTGAGGCGGCGCCTCATCCGCCTTCGGCTGTGGGTCACATCCACCGAAGGTGAACCGTTCGTATGCCGATCTGGTAGAACGATTCCCCATCACCCCAACACGTAGCACCTCGTTAAAGATGGATCGCATCCTAAGGCAAAAAAACGGCCACCATGATTGGTTCCTGGAACCCGGGGATAAGGGCACGCTGCGCTGCTCACTGCGTTCTGCCGCCTTCGGCACCCCGGGTCGTCCGTTTGGTCCTGTGAAGAGGTGACGACCGCCGAATTGGTTCCCGGAACCCGCGCGTAAAGCGCGGGCGTACGTTGATCCCCTCACAAGCAGAAACGAGCGGACCGAGTGGGGTCCGCTCGCTTCTCTTTTCCTGCCTGCATCACATGGGGAGGGGGGTCAATTTGTGACTGGCGAGGACTGAATTCGGCTGGCTGGTGCCGACGGTATGGGTTGACGTAGGACTGATCCGATAGTCTGCACGCGGATCTCGCATGGAGCTTCTGCCTGCAGTGATTCACGGATCTCGTACCGCGAGAACGCATCTGGATGTTCTCGTTCTTTCTGCACCCGAATCGCTTCCCGATTCTCGTGCCGCGGGGTCATCAAGAGATAAGTTGTATTGAACATGTACTGTGCATCTCCTAAAAGTAGACTCGGCTCGGACCTGCTCTCATTCGTGTTTCCCGAATAAACCCGAACCTTCGTCGTTATTGGTGATGCTCCGGAGCGCGCGTGATGCATATCGCCTTCGATTTGCATCTGATACGATAGTAGCGGTGGTTATGTCATGCATTCCATCTCAATTATCCGCCGCAATGGGATATTTCTCCGAGATATTTTCCGCAACGGAGTACGCCAGTGACCCACGAAGAACGCGCTAATCAGCTTCGGGAGGAGCTGGTTGAGATTTTGGCCGGTTTTGCACCAACGGAGGGCGATTTCCCTATTGGACACGGCGTGACCGTGTATCGAAGGGATAATCTCACCGCACTGCATCACGGGGAATCCAGCATCAGTTTCTGCATTATTGGTCAGGGAAAGAAGCATGTGGGTGTCGGTACCCGGGAATATCTGTTCACTCCAGAGGATATCTTCATCACCACAGCCAAGTTGCCAACAGTGAGCCACGTGGTGGAAGCCTCTCCCGAAAAGCCGTATCTAGGGCTCTCGCTGGAGCTCCTTCCTGGCGAGGTAAAAACCGTGTACCTGGCAGCTGCTCCGGAAGCGGTGGGCCCCTCTTTGGATGTGGCAGCGTGTAGCCTGACGCCGATCATGACCAATCTCCTCGATGCCACCGTGCGACTCCTGCGCACGCTGGAATCGCCCAAGGATGCCGCGTTTCTGGCGCCAGCGATTCGTCAGGAGATCATCTATCGATTGCTCACCACCGATCACGAAGGACGGATTCGACAGATTGCCGGGATGAACACCGTCTCCAATCAGATCAAGCAGGCACTGGATCAGTTGAAAGAAGAGATTCATCGTCCGCTGAAGGTGTCCGATCTCGCGGATATGGCGGGAATGAGTATCTCCAGCTTCCACGAGCACTTCAAGAAGGTAACCGGGCTGACTCCGCTGCAGTATCAAAAGCAACTGCGATTACGTGAGGCCCGGCATCGGATTCGGACGGAGGATATCGATGTCGCCGAGGCGGGCTACGCCGTTGGGTACAACGATGCCAGCCACTTCAATCGGGATTACAAGCGGATGTTTGGGATCACGCCGTTGCGGGATCTGGAGCAGATGCGGATGGACGAGTACGAGGAAGCCGCGAGTTAGAGGGCGATGCCCGGTGTGATACGCCAGCACCAAACGAACGCCCGCGCTTTACGCGCGGGTTCCAGGGACCGATTCTGCATTGATCGTTGTCGACACACACCTACATGTAGGTCCCGGGGTGCCGAAAGCGGCCGAACGAAGCGAGAAGCGTCAGCGAGCCCTTTTCACCGGGCTTGAGACGGAAATCCGCCTGCCGAAATGGTCCCTGAAACCCGGGGATAAACCCCGGGCGTAAGTATGTTGGTGGAATGGCGGAATTCCAATCGCCGAATTGGTTCCTGGAGCCCGGGCATAAAGCCCGGGGCCTACGCCGACGGTTGGGCTACATGGTTCTGGGTTTCACCACAAACACACCCCAGCCGAGGAACTCCCGCTGGAACTTCGTGTGTTGAATCGGTGAGGTCGTGATTTCCTCGCGGAACATCGGGGTCAGCTCATCGTTTGGATGCGTATCGATGAACTCCCGTATGTTGCGCCACTGCGCCGCGACGTACCGATCCCAACTATCCTGATCGGCCAGCATCATCTCGATCACATC
>JAFAEA010000170.1 GCA_023424355.1 Chloroflexota bacterium
GCGGCTTCCTCCTTCGCGGCCAAAATTGCGTTGTCGATTCCCTGATCCACATCGTAGGTATCGATGAGGAGGGTGTATTTCGGGAAGATGCGCGCGATCTCGCGGAAGGCCGAGATCTCATCCGGGAATGCCTGCACAATCGCGTGCGGAATCGTGCCACTGCCGGGGATTCCGAGTTGCTTGTTGGCTGCGACATAGCTGGAGCTTTCGGCACCGCCGATATAGGCAGATCGGGTGGCCCACAACGGTGCGTGTGCTCGCCTGAATGAGAAATCGGAGAATGAGCGCCCCTTTGCCGCGAGGTGAACCCGGGCCGCCTTGGTTGCGATAAGCGTGCTTACACCCAGGATGCGAACCAGTCCGGATTCCAGCAGCATGCCTTCGATGAACGCGGATTGAATCTGCATGAGCGGCTGGTGACCGAAGGCGATTTCGCCCTCCGGCATCGCCAGCACATCGCCCGTGAACTTCAAATTGCCCAGCAACTCCAGAAATTCCGGATCGTACCCCTTTACGCTGGCAATCCACTCGAGATCCTCTTCCGAATACCCGAAATTCTGGATATGCTCAGCCGCAAGCTCGAGACCAGCGGCCACCATGAATCCTCCACCGAACGGTGTGGACCGGGTGAACAGCTCGAAGGTGGAGTGACCGGTGGTGCCGCCTTTCCAGGCGATGTACACCGCATCCAGATGATAAAGATCGATTTCCAGACCGGTGAGTTCGTTTCGATTCATGTGCACCCCAAACCTGCGTGTCGCCATACGGCGATGATACCGCGATTCCGATATCGAACACCGGTTGGTGCTACAGTTTCAGGTAATTGTTCGAGAACGTTCCGGAGTTCCTCTTTGCTTCCAATCATCGGTGCGCGCGATTATATCGAACCCCTTGGTTTCATCATGCACAGTTGCCCGCAGTGTCAACAGGAGCGGGTGTTCAGCGTGTACGAAACCAAACGCAAGCTCACGCTCTACTTCATTCCCACAATGAATGTGCGCAATCAGGCGGTGATGGAATGCACCCAGTGTCACGGACGCTGGGGAATCCCGAATGAGGATAAAGACACCGTGTTCGGTGCGCTCATGACGCAGGAGCAAGTGACGCAACGGATGATGCGTCGGCAGATTGCCGCCATGCAGCCGCCGGTCCAGCAGCCTCGTGGTCGTACCTTCTATCAGATTCTGCAGGTGGATCAGGATGCCGAGCGAGACGTGATCGAGGCGGCGTTCCGTCGACTGGCCATCAAATACCATCCGGATACATCGCAGGATCCGATGGCAGCCGGAAAAATGCGCGAGGTGCTGATGGCTCGTGATATTTTGCTGGATGAAGTGAAACGCGCAAAGTATGACAAAACGCTGGGAATCGTTCGATACGTCGAGGCGATTCGCCCCAGCGATGTCTAGGCGCGCAGAATAAACTCGGGGATGCCGTACACCGGGTGGCGGTTGAGTTCGATATCTGGTCCAAACTCATCGACACACTCTGCAATAGCCTCCTGGATGCGTTCCGAGGCAGCTTCTACCTCCACGCTCCACTCCGGCTCGAGGCGCTCGGTTTCAATCTCGGCCTCATACTCGTCGCGATCAAGTTCAGTTACATTGCCATTCAGATCCAGCCAGAGATCCAGCTCAAGATCGATATCAGCATAGTAGTTGCTGCGGATCTCGAGGAGAGGCTTGGAGAAGTTGACATAGTACCCGATGGTGCGTCGATCATCGGCAATGAACCGCAGCAGGGAGAACCATCGATCGGGGAAGAACCACTGCTCGGCGAAAGATCGCTTCACGATTTCTTCACCCTCATTGGTGATGATGGTGGCCTCACGCGGACGGAAGAACCGGAATCCGTGGCGGAGAATGTTCCGATCACCCTGATCAGTTGGCAGCGTGAACCAGCCACCATTGATCTCATACTCCCAGCTGGCACCCCGCAACTTTTCCTTCCGGTAATAGAGCCGGGTTCCGCGGGTATCAAACTGTGGAGTAGGTGGTGTCATCGCTCACCGCGCTTTCTTCGCGGCTCGGCCTTTTGCTGTGGACTCCCCAGTGGAGAACGAGCGGGCAACCCGACCCGACGTGGATACGTTCCGGGCGTTGCCTGATCCTTGCGCACCAGCACGAGGCGAGTATCAACCTCGGAACCACCATCGGGCAGAATATCCTGCGAAACGATCGTGCCTCCGAGTTTGCCGGCCGCCTTGCGAGCGATACCGAGTTCTTCGTCGATCTCGACTCCCTTGGGAAGCACGAGCCATCCCTTCATGGAAACGAACGGCAAGCCGAGTTCCATGAGAGCTGAGAGTGAAGTCACCGCGCGGGCAGTTACCACATCGAAACCGTTGCGCCAGTTGATATCGTGGCCGAGCTCTTCCGCCCTGGCTTGTACAGCCGTGACGTTTTCCAGGCCAAGTCCGTCGATAACATCTCGCTGGAACTGAACCTTCTTGCCGGTGGCATCGAGCAAACTGAACTCAAGATCGGGGAGGGCGATTGCGAGCACGATTCCGGGGATACCACCACCGCTACCGAGATCCATCACTTTGCCGGTGCCGGCGCGTTCACGCACGGTATCCACCAGTCGCAGACTCTCAAGAATCAGCCGACGTTCGATGCCGTCGAAATCGCGCACTGCTGTGAGGTTCACCTTTTGGTTTCGTTCATGGAGCATATCGCGATAACCGAGCAGCAGATCGATCTGATCCTCGCCAAGTGAAAGACCCAATGGCTCAACTATTTCAGCGAACTGCGCACTGCTGCGAGTTCCGGTGGTGATTTCCTGTGCCTGATCCATCAGCTGATGCCACTCTGCTTTGCAGCCACAGGTGCTTCACTATTGATGTACTTCATAGCTGCATCGAAGATGCTATCGACGCCGATTCCGGCGAGATCGCGCAAGCGATTCTGCGATGCCTGGTCGAAGAACTTGTCCGCAACTCCCAGCGTGGTCACTGGAGTCTGGATATCGTTGTTGGCAAGCATTTCGAGAACAGCGCTGCCAAATCCGCCTGCGATAACGTTCTCTTCAACAGTCACAATGCCGTTGGAATTGCTGGCCAGATCCTTGAAGAGTTCCTCATCGAGCGGCTTGATGAAACGGGCGTTCACGACTGTGGCACTGTGCCCGAGTTCGTGCAGCCGATTTGCCGCCTGCAACGCCGCGGGAACCGTGGAGCCAACCGCGAGAATGGTGACATCCGATCCCTCGCGTAGCACTTCGGCCTTGCCCATTGGCAAGACTTCCATCGGCAAACTCGTATCCACACCAACACCCGCTCCGCGCGGATAGCGAATGGCCACCGGACCTTCCTCGTGCGCCAATGCAGTCTTAACCATGTGGCGGAGTTCCATCTCATCCTTCGGGGCCATCACCACCATGTTCGGGATGATCCTCAAGTAACTGAGATCGAACACACCGTGATGTGTTCGGCCGTCATCACCAGCAAAGCCGGCACGGTCCAACGCGAAGATCACCGGGAGCCGCTGAATCGCAACATCGTGAATGATTTGGTCATATGCGCGCTGCAGGAAGGTGCTGTAGATACCGACGATCGGTCGGAGACCATCCGTCGCCAAACCGGCAGCAAAAGTGACAGCGTGCTGTTCGGCAATGCCGACATCGAAGAAGCGATCCGGGAATTCCTTTTCGAACTTTCCAAGGCTGGTACCACTCGGCATCGCTGCGGTAATCGCATAGACACGATCATCCTCGCGAGCCAAATCAATAGCGGCCTGCGCCAGGGCATCCTGATACTTCGGTGGAGACTTCGGTGCATTCGGATTGGTCGGCGCGCTCACCGCATGGGCGCGTTCGATATCGTTCTTTGCTGGATCGTATCCCTTGCCTTTTTGGGTATGGATGTGGATCACGATCGGATTCGGGCTTCCCTTCGCATACTTCAGGGCATCGATGAGTGCGTTGATGTTGTGCCCATCAACTGGTCCCGTGTATGTGAAACCAAGTTCTTCAAAGAAGGAAGCGTGATAAATGAACTCCTTCATGGAGTCCTTTATCCGCTTGCCGAGCTCCACCAAAGTCTTGCCTTGCGGAAGCTTTTCGACGAAATCGGCGAGATCATCCTTGGCCCGGTTGTAGCTGGGATCAGTTCGTAAGCGGTTGAGGTGACCACTCATGGCGCCAACATTCGGAGCGATGCTCATTTCATTGTCATTGAGCACCACAATCAGCGGCACATCCAAATGGCCGGCATTGTTCAGGGCTTCATAGGCCATACCACCGGTGAGCGCACCATCTCCGATTACGGCAACAGCGCTGCCACGCTCGGTTTTTGGCTTGCGCTGCTCGGCAACGCACATACCCAGTGCGGCAGAGATGCTGGTGCTGGCGTGGCCGGCGCCAAACTGATCGTGCGGGCTTTCATCGCGGCTGAGAAAACCGCTCATGCCACCTTCCTGACGCAGCACGGAAAAGCCGTGTGTGCGACCGGTAAGCATCTTGTGTGCGTAGGCCTGATGCCCCACATCCCAGACGAGTTTGTCTTTCGGCGAATCGAAGACATAGTGCATGGCGATGGCGAGCTCCACCGGACCAAGACTGGCGCCAAGGTGTCCACCGGTTTTGGTGACGGATCCGATGAGGGCGGCGCGGATCTCGGCAGCAAGCTCAACGAGTTGTTTGCGAGAGAGCTTTTTTACGTCATCCGGATTCGATATCGCGGCGAGAAGTGGGCCGCACTCGATTTCGACTGCTGATTCAAATTGGGATGGAAATTTGCCGTTGCTATCGGCCATGGGCGTCAGTCCTTGTCGGTAAGGCGCGGATATCTGCGTCGGGGCGAAGATGGTGTTGGATCATCAACGCAGGCTTAATACCAACCAGTATACCCGTGCCTCTTAATCGGTGTCCGTTCGATTCGCGTATGTACGATCCCAACGGGAGCGAGTGAGTTTCATCGCGATCACATCGAGACGGGTGGAGCGGGCCCACTCTATGGTGCGGCCAGTTTCCTGAAATCCGACCTTCTCGTAGCTTGTCCTGGCCCGGCCGTTGTGCTCGAAAACTTCCAGATTCACAGCTGAAAGTTTGAATCTCTCGAATGCTTCCGCAACCACAAGTCGCGTGGCATCGGTTCCGAATCCTCGACTCCAGTTGGTTTTCTCACCAATCACAATGCGGAACAGGCATTCGCCACCATGCTCATCCACTTCGGTGATAGCGGTGGTTCCCAGCAAAGTGTTGCCTTCGTTTTCATAGATCGCCCAGGCGGTGCCATTGGCGGAGTTGGGGAGAATGATGCTGTTGAAGTAGCCCTGAGCCTGAAATGGGGTGAGCGGTTGCAGATCGTGCCGAAGCACGCGGGCGATTTCGGGATCGGTATACCAGCGGACAAATGCCTCTTCATCCGCGGGCGCGTGTTTGCGCAGGCTCACCTTGGCTCCGGCCCGTACCAGAGTTGGAATCTCTTTTTGCTTGAAGGAGTTTCTGCCGAGGATCATAGGATTCACCAGGGTGTGTGCACGTAAATCGGGTTGAGGCCTACGCCCCAACCCGATGGTATCAGTATCGATACTGTTTTGTGTGCTACTAGTAGTTGTAGCGAGGGCTGGAAGCCTTGCGGCTCTGGAAGCACTCTCGGCAGTAAACCGGCTTACCCGGGCTTGGGTTGAACGGTACTTCGGTTTCCTTGCCACACTCGGAGCAGGTAGCCGGGTAGAGTGTGCGCTGGCCACCGCCATTGCCACCATATCCACCACCGCCGCCTCGGCTGTAGCCGCCACCGCCGCCGTAGCTATCGCCACCGCTGCTGTAACCGCCACCGAAGCTATCGCCATCGTTTCGCTGCTGCTTGCGCTGCTGTCGGCACGACTGGCATCGCTGCGGATCGGAAAATCCGCGGGACGTGTAGAAATCCTGCTCACCTGCCGTGAACACGAACTCATTGCCGCAATCGCGGCAGGTAAGCGTTCGATCGCTCATTTTCCCTGAACCTCTCTTGCCCTAAACACGATTAGCGTGCGGGCCAAACTGGAAAAAAACTCCTCCCGCGGCGTGTCCTTCACCAGTTTGCGCACAAACGCGTACGGGAAAATTCCCGCACGGGTTCGAGAGCCACCTATTTGGAAACGTCTCGGTTTAGCGAAGTATAGCAGACCGTAGATAAATACACATCTCCCGGTTATTGCCGTAGGAACCTCACCCGGTTTCCGCACACCATGGCAACAATATAAAGAGATGCAAGTTCCTAATCAATTGTTATTGAATATGCTGCAAACCGGCGAACTGATCTTTTTTGTTTTGATATTCCCCAAACCAGTCAACTGCTGTTCCAGGCCAGTGCGGGTTGGCTCGGTCTCGCACAGAATCACGCAATTGGACCAGTACACAAGGGCATTGAATCTCACACGTCTACTTAACTGAGGTCTTATGCCGATAGATAGTCACATTACCGTATACAATTATTTGTAGATGCGTTGACATCCTAAGTTTGCGTTGGTTAGAGTAGCCTCAGTTTCGCTGGCCGGAAGAAATCGTTTTCACGAATAGAACGGCCAACGCCTGCCCGCATTCTCGTGGGCGATATGAAGGAGGAAACGGTGTCCCATAAGGAAAACGGAGCAACCCCTCGAATCGACCGTCGAAAATTTTCGATGTCGGCCGCTGCTGCCGCTGCGTACTTTGCTGGTCGCACGGTAACCATTGGCGCGCAGGAAGCTTCGCCAGAAGCATCACCTGCCGCATCGCCGGCAGCTTCTCCGGTTGCCGCGTACGATGGTCCACTGCAGCAGGCCCCGTACTTTGATGACATGGATCTGCCTCCAGTGGCAGAGCGCATCCCATCCAATCCGAAGGTTGTGACGCCTCTGGAGGAAGTGGGTCAGTATGGTGGCGATTTCCGCCTCGCATTCATGGGCCCGGCCGATGGTGCCTGGCTCGTGCCAATGACCAACGGCTACGAGTTCCTCGTACGCTGGAAGTCAGACGCAGTCAACTTCAGCCTCGATGAGCTCGAGCCAAACCTGGCCGAATCCATTGATGTTGAGGACGATGGCGCCACCTACACCTTCCACCTTCGCCCGGGTCACAAGTGGAGCGACGGCGAAGATTTCAACGCCGATGACATCATGTTCTGGTACAACGATTACCAGATGAACACCGATCTTTCCCCGTCCGTTCCAGGTTGGCTCTCGGTAGATGGCGAGCCGGTGGTGGTCGAGAAGATCGACGATTACACCGTGCGCTTCAGCTTCGCTGGCCCGAACGGTTTGTTCCTCATCCGCCTGGCAACTCCATCCGGTCGCATCGTCACCGGTTTGCCAGAGCACTTCATGAAGGAATGGCACAAGGATTACCGACCGGAAGTGGAGCAGGAAGCTGCCGATGCAAACCTGACCTCCTGGACCGATCTCTTCCTCCAGAAGCAGAACGCACAGGTCACCGTTGAACTGCCAGTGCTTAACGCCTGGATTCAGGAAAACGGCGCTTCGGATAATGCCCAGCAGGTAACTGCTGTTCGCAACCCGTACTACTTCAAGATCGATACCGAAGGCAATCAGCTTCCGTACATGGACCGCGTGGTGTACCGCGTGGTGCAGGATGCGGAAGTGATGAAGCTGAACGCGTTCGCTGGCGAAATCGACCTGATGGCTCCGGCCCAGATGTCCCCGCGCGATAAGCCAACCGCGTTCGACAATCAGGAATCCGGTAAGTACACGCTTATCGATACCATTCCTGCGGTCATGAACCAGCTCATTATCGCCATCAACCTGACATACACGGCGGATGAAGCGAAGGGTGAGATCTTCGCGAACAAGGACTTCCGGGTCGGACTCTCCCACGCGATCAATCGCCAGGAGATCATCGATGCCGTATACGTCTCGCAGGGTGAGCCGTGGCAGGCTGCTCCGCGACCGGAATCGGAACTCTACTACCACGAAACTCTGGCCAAGCAGTTCACCGAGTTCGATGTCGATCTCGCCAACGAGTTCCTCGACAAGGTGCTGCCAGAGAAGGATGGCGATGGTTACCGACTCGGCCCGGACGGCGAGCGCTTCTTCTTCTCTGTGGAAGGTGCCGCCGATGTAAACGCCGAATGGCCAGACATCCTCGATCTGATACGTCAGTATTGGGATGCTGTGGGAGTTCAGGTCGAGATCAAGCCGGTCGAGCGATCCCTCTACTACGAGCGAGTTGAAGGTAACCAGCACGAAGCCTCGTTCTGGGCCGGCGGTGGCGGATTGGATGTCGTTCTCGGCGCCAACTGGTACATGCCAACCAGCACACTCGGATCAATCTACGCCACACCATGGGTGGTTTGGAACGGTGATCCGGAGGCCGAGCTGGCCATCGAGCCGCCTGACAATGTGAAGAAGCAGTTCGAACTGTTCGATCAGATCGAAGTCACTGCTGATCCAGATGAGCAGACCGATCTCATGCGCCAGATCCTCGATATCGCTGCCGAGAATTTCTACGGCATTGGTATCGCGCTGCCGCCGAACGGTTACACCATCAAGACCAATCGCATGCATAACATTCCGGATACCATCATGGATGCCTGGCTGTACCCAACACCGGCGCCAACGAATCCGGAGCAGTACTTCATTCGTGAAGACGCATAGCGACGAACGGTTCGGCGTAAAGTGAAATTCGTGGCGGGCCGGCGCAAGCCGGCCTTGCCGCGGGTACGGAGTCACGAATGTAGTGGGGCGTGACCCGAGTTTGACCAACATCGCGGTAAGAAGACTTCATTCAGGATAGAAGAGTGTTTCGCAGCCGAATGTAAGAGGTGATATGAACCTCGAGGGGGAGTAATGCTGCGGTTTATTATCCGGCGATTGCTGATCATGATTCCAACATTGCTGGCGATTTCGCTGGTAGCGTTCATCATCATCCAGCTTCCGCCTGGCGACTATCTGACCACTGTGCTCACCAATGCCGCCGCACGCGGCGAGACAATGGATCCGGCCGAGATCGCACGCCTCGAACAGCAGTACGGGCTGGATCAACCAATGGTCATGCAATACCTTCATTGGTTGGGCGGCTTGTTTGTTGGCGACTGGGGATACTCGTTTGAATTCCAGCGCCCGGTCAGTGAGCTGATTTGGGAGCGAGTTGGCTGGAGCTTTATCATCTCCATTCTGTCGCTGATTTTTGTTTGGGTCGTGGCGTTCCCGCTTGGTGTGTTTTCCGCCATGCGTCAGCACTCGTGGGGCGATTACATCACTGCCTTCTTCGGTTTTATCGGGCTTGCCACCCCGGATTTCCTGCTGGCACTGGTGCTCCTTTACATCTCCTTCGCGTGGTTCAACCAGAGCGTGGGCGGATTGTTTAGCCCGGAATATATCGAAGCCGTGTGGAGCTTTGCCAAGTTCGGCGATCTTCTGCAGCACCTCTGGGTACCACTGGTGATTTTGGGTACGAACGGCGTGGCAAGCATGACCAGAATCATGCGCGCCAACTTGCTGGATGAGCTGCACAAGCCGTATGTCACGACAGCTCGCGCAAAGGGCCTCAGTGAGGGCCGACTCACCATGAAGTACCCGGTGCGCATCGCCGTGAATCCGCTGGTGAGTTCGTCGGGTGGATTGCTGGCCGGTCTCATTTCCGGTGAGGCGATTGTTGCCATTGTGCTCAGTCTGCCGACCACCGGTCCGATGCTCCTCAATGCACTGAAAGCACAAGATATGTATTTGGCGGCCAGCTTCATTATGTTGCTGAGTTTGCTCACCACCATCGGTGTTTTGCTTTCGGATATCGCGCTGGCGTGGGTCGATCCAAGAATCAGGCTGAGTTGATATGTCAGTCAAACGTGAAATCAGCCGATTTGGTGGGGACCGATTACCATGAAATTTCCGGGATTTGGGCGTAAGCCGGCGGTGGATGGCCAGCTTGCGAAAGAAACACATACGGAGAATCACTCTTGGGACATCACGCCAGATGTCTCTGAGGATGCTGAGTTCCGCAAACAATACGAACTTGATGATGTTCCTGCAGAACTGGTGGTCGATTCCACATCCAGTCGCGAAGGGGAGCTGGATGTTGCGCCACAGTGGAAGCTGGTGTGGTGGCGATTCCGCAAGAGCAAGCTGGCCATTTTCGGACTCGTGCTTACGATCGCGCTTTATGCCGTAGCGGGTCTAGCCGATTTTATCGCGCCGTTCTCCACATCGCACATGAATGCGCAGTACACCTACGCGCCGCCGCAGCGGTTGCACTTCTTCCAGGATGGACGATGGGATCCCTGGGTCACCGGGTACGATGTTGAGATCGATGAAGAATCGCTCCGTCGTACCTTCACCCCGAGCGACGATGCGCGGATTCCGGTCGATTTCTTTGTGCGTGGCGATGAGTACAAACTCTTTGGATTCATTCCGACCGACATCAAGTTGATCGGTCCTGAGAACTCAAGCGATCCGATGTTCCTGGCTGGGGGCGATCAAACCGGTAGGGATCTCTTCAGTCGCATCATCTACGGCACCAGAATCTCTTTGACTATCGGGTTGGTTGGTGTGGCATTGAGCTTTGTGCTCGGTGTGATTCTTGGTGGCCTCTCCGGTTACTTTGGTGGCTGGGTCGATATGGTTATCCAGCGCTTCATCGAGTTCATTGGCGCCTTGCCAACCATTCCGCTCTGGATGGGTCTGGCGGCCGCATTACCGCCACAATGGAGTGGGTTACGGGTGTACTTCGGTATCACCATCATCCTCTCGCTGATTAACTGGACTGGATTAGCGCGGGTAGTGCGCGGACGGTTCCTGCAATTGCGCGAGGAGGATTTCGTGATCGCGGCCAGGCTCGATGGCGCCAGCGAGATGCGGATCATTCTGAGGCAGATGTTGCCATCATTCTCCAGTCACATCATTGCGGCGCTCACTCTTTCGATCCCGGGAACAATCCTTGGCGAGACCTCGCTGAGCTTCCTCGGTCTCGGTATCCGCGCACCGTACGTGAGTTGGGGTTCGCTGCTGGAGGGCGCCAACAATGTTCGTGCCATCGCGACTGCTCCCTGGCTGCTCTTGCCAGCCGCCGCAGTGATGCTGGCAGTGATGGCGTTGTACTTCCTTGGCGATGGACTCCGCGACGCTGCAGACCCGTATTCGGGATAGAAGGAGGCACTGATGACACAGGCATCTATGGCTTCCGGTAATTCGGAGGTCACCACAACTCGAGACAATGTGCTCGAAATCAAGGATCTCAAAACACACTTCTTCACCAACGAAGGCGTTGTGCGCGCTGTCGATGGTGTAACCATGAGTCTCGAACGCGGCAAAACCCTCGCCTTGGTTGGCGAAAGTGGTTGTGGCAAAAGCATCACTGCTCGCTCGGTGCTGCAGATTGTGGAGCGTCCGGGACAAATCGTCGGCGGCGAAATTCTGCTGCATCGCAAAATCAAGAACGGCCAAAAGGAAACCATCGATCTCGCCAAACTTGGCCCGAAGAGCAAGGAGATTCGCTCCATCCGTTGGCAGGATATCTCCATGATCTTCCAGGAGCCGATGAGCTCTTTCAGCCCGGTGCACACCATCGGTAATCAGATTCGTGAGGCGGTACTCACGCACGAGAAAGTCAGTAAGGATGAAGCCAATCAGCGCGCCATCGAGGCGCTGCGCATGGTGGGATTCCCGCGACCTGATCGACTTGTCGATCGCTATCCCTTCCAGCTTTCCGGTGGTATGCGTCAGCGCGCGATGATCGCGATGGCCCTAATCGGCTCGCCGGATGTGCTCATCGCCGATGAGCCCACCACAGCGCTCGATGTGACCACGCAGGCCCAGATCCTCGATTTGATTCGTGGATTGCAGGCCGAACTCGGGATGTCGCTGCTGATGATCACCCACGATCTCGGTGTTGTGGCCGAAATGGCAGATGATGTGGCCGTGATGTACCTCGGCAAGGTGGCGGAAGAGGGGACTGTGGACCAGATCTTCCACGCACCGCGCCATCCATACACTCAGGCGCTCTTGCGCTCCGTGCCGAAGTTGGGTGACCAGGGCGCCGAAGAGCGACTTTACACACTGCATGGCACCGTTCCAAATCCGTACAATCGCCCGAGTGCTTGCCCGTTCCATACTCGCTGTGATCGATTCATGGCCGGTTTGTGCGATGAGGTCGAGCCTCCGTACGTCGATTTCGGAGATGGCCACCACGCGCGATGTTTGCTGTACACCAAGGCAGCTGGCCAGTGGCATGCGCAGCAGCCGAAGAACGACGTTGAGAAGGTGGAGGCCAAATAATGACAGATGCAATGAACAAGGATCAGGCCACCACCGCGACTGCAGAAGAACGCAAGAAGCTGCTGGAAGTTCGCGATCTCAAAATGCACTTCCCCGCCAAGAAGGGGTCGTTCAGTCGTGATAGTGGCTGGGTGAAGGCTGTTGACGGTGTTTCGTTCGACATCTTCGAAGGCGAGTCCCTTGGACTCGTCGGCGAATCCGGCTGTGGTAAATCGACCATCGGTCGTACCCTGCTGCGCGTCTACGAACCAACCGATGGAGAAATGGTGTATCACCGCGAGAACGGCCAAACGGTCGATCTCGCCAAGGCTACCAAGGACGATCTGCGTGCGACGCGCAAGGAAATCCGCATGGTCTTCCAGGATCCGTTTTCGTCGCTGAATCCGCGCATGCCATTGCGCGATATCGTGGCCGAGCCGATTCGCGGCTTCAAGATCAAGGGCGAAGGCAAAATCAATGAGCAGGTTGCCGATCTGCTGCAGCGAGTGGGATTGCGACCGGAATACATGCGGCGCTATCCGCACGCTTTCTCCGGTGGCGAGCGCCAGCGCGTGGGTATCGCTCGGGCATTGGCCACCAATCCAAGATTGCTGGTGGCCGATGAGCCGGTATCGGCGCTGGACGTATCGGTTCGTGCTCAGATCATCAACCTGATGCGTGATCTTCAGCGAGATCTTGGCCTGACCTATCTCTTCATTTCGCACGATTTGAGCGTGGTGGAGCATATCTGTGACCGCGTGGCCGTGATGTATCTCGGCCGCATCGTGGAAGTGACCGAGACCAAGCGTCTCTTTGCGAATCCACGCATGCCGTACACAGAGTCACTGCTATCGGCAGTACCGATCAGCGACCCGCGTCAGCGCGGTGCGAAATCACGCATCATGCTGGAAGGCGAAATGCCGGATCCGGCCAACCCACCCGCAGGTTGCGCGTTCCACACCCGCTGCCGATACGCTACGGACAAGTGCAAGGCCGAACGCCCTGTATTGAAGGAAGTTGAGCCAGGACACTGGGCCGCCTGTCACTATTCCGATTCGCTCGAACTACAGGGCGCATCGAGATTGCGCGAAACGGCCAAGCCGATCAGCCCACGTGATAGCGCCACGCTTGAAGGTGTTGGCGAGATTCCGACATCCGAAGCCTGAGACAAGACCGCGAGTTATTTGACTCGCGGTTTTTGGTTGTATGCTAGCGATAGCGATACCGACGGATTACCTACCGGAAGAGAACCAAATATGAGTCCACACAGAAGTCCGAACCGCAACAAGGGCGAGGTTACGCCTGCTCAGGCACTGCAGATGCTTAAGGATGGCAATCGGCGATACATCGATGAAGGAATCAGCGCCGCGTTCTATGAGGCGGGGCACGTTTCCATGATCGATGAGCACGCACCAATCGCCAGTATTCTCGCATGCGCAGATGCGCGCGTCGGAGCTGAGTTGATCTTCGATCAGAAGCCTGGCGATCTCTTCATGGTGCGGTTAGCCGGCAACTTCGTGAGCGATTACGGGCTCGCCAGCATGGAATATGCCGTGGATGTACTCGGTACACCGTTGTTGGTGGTGCTGGGCCACACCCATTGCGGTGCCGTGACTGCCGCGGTCAATGTAGTGGAGAACAATCTGGAAGTACCAGGACGTATTTTTGTGCTGATCGATGGCCTGGAACCGAGCGTGCTGCGCGCTCGCGAACAAAAACCGGAAGATCTGATCGCCGAGGCCACACGCGAGAATGTTCGCCGCCAGGTGAAACGATTGAAGACCATCTCGCCGGTGGTATCCGAAGCGATTGCTGCAGGCAAGACTGATGTTGTGGGTGCAATATACGATATGCAATCTGGCGAGGTTATTTATCTCGATACATAGCCTAATTATCCCAAGTCAAGCACCCGGAAACGGGCGTTGGCTATGTTAGAATTTCGACATCTGTTGACGAGCGATCATGGCCGGTGGTCGGGCATGGATCGAGTCTCCATGGAGGAAGACGCAGGATGAATATCCACGAGTATCAGGCTTCCGAGATCCTGGCAAAGCACGGTATTCCCGTGAACCCGGGTAAGGTAGCTACTACACCTGAAGAGGCACGTGCAATCGCCGCCGAGTTCGGCGGTGTTGTTGTTGTTAAGGCCCAGGTCCACACGGGTGGTCGTGGCAAGGCTGGTGGCGTGAAGCTGGCCAAGAACAAGGACGAAGCCTTCGAGGCTGCCAAGGCCATCCTCGGCATGGATATCAAGGGCCACAAGGTTAACAAGGTACTTGTGGCCGCCGGCGCCGATATCCAGAAAGAAGTCTATGTCAGCGCGGTCATGAACCGACCGGATCGCAAGATCATGATCATGGCCAGTGCCGAAGGCGGTATGGAGATTGAGATCGTTGCCGAGGAGAATCCGGATGCGATTGTCACCCGTGATGGTGATCCGCTGGTGGGTTTCCGTGGCTTCCAGGCCAAGGAAGTCGCCTTCGCACTCGGTCTGGATGCATCCTTGGTGAATGGCTTCGCCGCCATCGCCGAGAAGCTCTACCAGATCTTCATGAAGGAAGATGCCACCCTCGTCGAAATCAACCCGCTTATCGTCAATGGCGAAGGCAAGTGGCAGGCGCTGGATGCGAAGATGAGCTTCGATGACAACGCCCTCTACCGCCATCCGGAAACCGAGCAGCTCCGCGACCTCGCCGAAGAGAATGCCACCGAAATCGACGCCAAGGCCAGCGGCATTAGCTTCGTGAAGCTGGATGGCACCATCGGCTGTATCGTCAACGGTGCCGGCCTCAGCATGGCCACACTCGATGCGGTGCAGCTCGCTGGCGGTGAACCGGCCAACTTCCTCGATGTTGGTGGTGGAGCCAACGAAGAGCAGGTGACCAAGGCTTTCAATCTCGTTCTTGCAGATCCTGCCGTGAACGCCATTCTCATCAACATCTTCGGCGGTATCACCCGTGGCGATGTGGTAGCTCGCGGTATCGTGGCTGCCCTCAACAATGTCGATGTGAAGGTACCGCTGGTGGTTCGCCTGAGCGGCACGAACGCCGAAGAAGGCAAGGCAATCCTCGCCGAGCACGGAATCACCGCTGGCGACAGCATGGACGAAGCCGCTGCCCACGTCGTGGCCG
>JAFAEA010000015.1 GCA_023424355.1 Chloroflexota bacterium
TACTGGGAGCACACATCATGAAGCTTCTCCTCACCTCCGGCGGCATCCGCAACGAGAGCATCCGCACTGCACTGCAGAATATGCTCGGCAAACCCTTCGAAGAATGCGATGCGGTTCTGATTCCGACAGCGACCTATGGTCACCCGTATGCCGGACCAAAAGCCGCCTTCAATGCCATCTCGAATTCGCACGGCAACGGCATGGGCGCGCTGGGATGGAAATCCGTGGCGCTGATCGAGCTCACGGCGCTGCCATCGATGCGGGAGGAAGGCTGGCTACCGATCGTCGAGAACGCCGATGTAATGCTGGTGGAAGGTGGCGATGCCGCTTACTTGCGGCATTGGATGGACGAATCCGGCATGACCGCGCGGCTGCCGGATCTGAAAGCGGTTTATGTGGGCATGAGTGCCGGCAGCATGGTGATGACACCCCGCACGGGCCCAGCGTTCATCAATTGGCCGGAACCCCGCGCCGATGACACGATGCTGGGGTTCGTGGATTTCGCGATCTTCCCACACATGGATTACCCGGGCTGGGAAACCAACACCCGCGCAGCGGCGCAGAAATGGTTCGAAATCATGGATGTACCTGCCTACGGACTCGATGATCAATCGGCCATTCAGGTGATCGATGGCGAGGTCGAGGTAATTTCCGAAGGCGATTGGGTGAAGTTCGAGCGCACCTGATATCCGGGCAACTCCGGGATGTCGCGCACCAGTCCTAACCAGGTGAACAACATCCCGGAGCCTGGACTAATCGACAGGTGTCGCTTCCGGGGTGCCAATGCCGCTTGTGTATGTTTGCTGGAGCCAATCCTGGGCGGCAGCGATCACAGGATCGTCCGGAGTACGAATCTGATCATCGGTGTATGCCACCTCGGAATCTGGCAACAACGACCCTCCATACGGGGTTCCCTCGCTGTCCGTCATGACACTGGCGGTGAGATTCATGATCCAACCATCGAGAAGCGGATACGAGTTAGGTGCGGAAGTGTATCCGCCAGTTTCCATACCGAATGATTGGGAATTGGGCCGACCAATAAAAGAGATTGCGGTGAGCTCGCCAGAGCTTGCCGTGCCGGGACCCATCAGTACGGCTACCGGGGCACTGGTGTAATCGAAATCGTTGTTGGTTACACCGGCGGCCTGTTCCAGGAAGCTAACAATGCCAAACTTGGGCCAAAATTCGGGGGAATCAAACTTCGGATATTTGTATCCATAGAGGTTTTCATCGGGAAGCAGAGGGGCCAACGCCGCAATCATCGCGTAGATAATTCCTCCCTCGTTTTGGCGGAGATCCACAATTACGCCGTTACACCCCTCCATTTCCGCGTGTTGGGCGAGTGCTTCATTGCAGATATCGACATATTCCTGCATATCGCCATCTACAATCTTCGGGACTTTCAAATAGAGTGTCCCGTCTTCCAACACCTCCGCCTCCGGCATCTCCACCAGCTCGGGTGTGGCTTCTGGCGATGCTTCAGGGGTTGCCTGATCACCCGTCAAATATCCGGACGAAAATACGCGACTGTGGTGATCATTCGCATCCTCCAACGCGCTGATCAGATCTTCCTGCAGGAACGTGTGCGCGTCGTCAACGGATGTGACTTCACTTTCGGCAGCAGCCCTGAGAGCCGCCCAGTCAATATCTTCACTTACCAGCGAATTGTCCTCGCTGAACAGGAGGACTTCGTTGATGTACTCCTGACCCGTTACCTGGGACATATCCATGGAAACGGTGGGCAGGAACGAATCGACCAGTTCGGGCGAAAGCTCGATTGAAAGCACCGACGCCTGCGTGCTGAGATACGGAATCGGTTCAGGATATTCAACCAGTAAAACGCTACCAGGCCTGCGGACAACAAAACCGATTGTTTTTTCAATTAGTCGGGCGGGAATGCCATTGAGATCGTAATCGATGACATTCGAGTTTCTCGCGATCGCTTTTTCTGCCTGTTCGAGCGTCGCATCCGGCACAGGCCCAGCCGCGAGATGCAAACCGGATTCTCCCTCGTACATATCCTGGTTCGGATAAACACGAGTCATGCCGGCAGGCAAATCGCCAGTAATGCGAGCCGCATGAAAAACAGTGCGCTTGCCCGAACCTGTTGCCGGTGTGGCTTCCTGCCTTGCCAGCGCGTTGGCAACAGGCATTGCGGCGACTGCAGCGGTAGTAGAAACGAGCGCTCTTCGTGAAACGGACATTGAATTGTCTCCTCTCATCTGAGATGGCGGTTTCCACCACTATACATGTAACACTATTGATTTGGTTAATGAATCAATAGTGCAGTTACTGAAGAGAGGAGGCCCTGATTATTCACTTACTGCGAAAATTACCTTGGATTCAGGCTTTAACGCCCACGTGCATCGCCACGGTGCCGAAGCCGAGAAGGCTGTATTTCACATCCACCAGACCGGCTTCCCGGAAGGTTTCCGCCAGCTCATCGGCATTCGGGAAACGCTTCACGCTATCCGGCAAATACTTGTACGCCTCGTACTCGCCGCTGATGAGTTTGCCAATCAGCGGAACCACCTGGCCGAAGTAGAACTCAAACGGCACCTTCAGAATCGGACGGTGATATGGGGTCATCTCAAGGCAGATCACCTTGCCGCCCGGCTTCACGATGCGTGCCATTTCCTTCACACCGGCGGCGTAATCCGGCAGATTGCGCATACCGAAGCTGATGGTGGCGGCACTAGCGACTTCATCCTTGAAAGGCATGGCCATGCCATCGCCTTCGAGGAAGTTCACCTCGCTGCCGCGCTTCTCGGCCTTGCGTTTGGCTTCGGCAATCATGCCAGCGCTGTAATCGAGGCCGGTGACCAGCGGCACGCCGACTCGCTCGAGCTCGAACGAGACATCGCCGGTTCCGCAGGCGACATCCACCACGAAATCGCTCTTCTCGCCGTTCTGCATCTTGGCGGCCTGGTTGGCGACCATTCGTCGCCAGCGGAAATCCATACCAAGAGTCATGACGTGGTTCATGAGATCGTACCGGGGCACGATGGAATCGAACATCTGCTGAACATCATCTTTGCTGGAAATAGCGCCGGATTGTGATTGTTGCGAAGTCATGTGTTTCTCCGATAGACCCGTATTGTTAGGAGTAATGGTAATGCCCGGACGAGGTGGGTGATGTGGATGAAATACCGTCCCGTTCGGTAGCGGAGGAGCTTGTCTCCTCCTTCACGAGGGCACATAAAGTGCCCTGCTACCACACACAGTCATGCAAGGATCAACGCAATACCGAGCAAAATGCTATGCACCAAAGCCGTCTTCCCCGTGAAACCGAGGGTTTTGTTCAAGGGCGGCCCCTGTAGAATTTGCACCTGCTGCACCAACTGGCGGAACATCGGCCAACTGAGCACAGTAAGAATCGCCCAATAATTCAGCCACCCGACCATCCAGAAAACAAACGGCGAAAGCATGGTGAGCGCCAGCATGATGTAGTACTCGATGCGGGTGCTGCGGGCACCAATCCGCACCGCCACGGTGCGCTTGTTCACCTT
>JAFAEA010000223.1 GCA_023424355.1 Chloroflexota bacterium
GAACTCAATAGCCGTGCTCCGCTGGCCACGCGCATGCGACCGCAAACGCTGGACGAGCTGGTTGGTCAGCAGCATGTGATTGGCCCCGGCACGCTTCTGCGCAAGGCGATCGAGGCGGACCGCCTCAGCTCCCTGATACTGTGGGGACCTCCCGGCACTGGCAAAACCACCACCGCTCGTGTGATCGCCAACACCACACATGCGCATTTCGTGGCCGTGAGCGCTGTCACTAGCGGTGTCGCCGATTTGCGGAAGGCCATCTCGGCCGCCAGTGATCGGTTGGGCATGCACCGCATGCGCACAGTGTTGTTCATCGATGAAATCCATCGCTTCAACAAGGCCCAGCAAGATGCGATTCTGCCGCACGTGGAGGATGGCACGGTGATTCTCATCGGTGCGACCACCGAGAATCCCAGCTTCGAGGTGAATGCCCCGTTGCTGAGCCGAAGTCGGGTGATCACGCTCTACGCGCTGACTGACGACGATATCAAAATCATCCTGAATCGGGCCCTTACCGATGAGGTGAAGGGACTCGGCAAGGAGAAACTCGCCATCGCGCCAGATGCCGAGGATTTCCTCGCCAATATGGCCAATGGCGATGCCCGGTTCGCGCTCAACACACTCGAATTCGCCGCCACAGGAGTTGGCGAGGATCGGTTGATCACGCTCGATCTGGTCGAGGCTGCGGCTCAACGTCGGGCCGCGACCTACGATAAATCCGGCGATGATCACTACGATGCCATCAGCGCGCTGCATAAAACCCTGCGCGGTTCCGATCCGGATGCGGCGCTCTATTGGCTCGCCCGTATGCTGGAGCGTGGCGACGATCCGCTGTATGTCGCGAGGCGACTTGTCCGCTTCGCCAGCGAGGATATCGGCCTCGCCGATCCCGCGGCACTCGAACTCGCGATGGCTGCGCAGCAGGCGGTGCATTTCATCGGCCTGCCGGAGGGCGCCCTCGCCCTCGCAGAGCTCACGGTCTACCTCGCGCTGGCTCCCAAGAGCAACGCCATCTATATGGCCTACAACCAGGTCCGGGACGATGTGGCCAATACCCGCAACGATCCGGTGCCGATGCACCTACGCAACGCGCCGACTACCTTCATGAAGAAGGAAGGCTTCGGCAAGGGCTACAAGTACGCGCACGATTTCGAGGAAGGTGTGGTGGGCCAGCAAAATCTGCCCGATAACCTGAAGGGTCGACGCTACTACGAGCCGACCGATCGCGGGTTCGAGAAAGAGATGACCCGCCGGATGCAGCGCATTCAGGAGATCTACCGGCAAACCCAGGAGAAACAAAAATGACAATAGTGGTTCCGATGAAGCGCAGCGAAGACCGCGCCAAGGATCAGTTGCGCACGGTAACCATCGAGCGCGATGTAAACGCCTTCGCCGAGGGATCGGCGCTGATCAAGGTCGGGCAAACGCATGTACTCTGCACCGCCAGCGTGGATGAACGCGTACCGAAGTGGATGGTCGGCAAGGGCAGCGGCTGGGTGACAGCCGAGTACAGCATGCTCCCCCGCTCTACCAGCGAACGCAGTGATCGCGAGGCGGTCCGCGGCAAGCAGGGTGGCCGCACGGTGGAGATCCAGCGACTCATTGGCCGCAGTCTCCGCGCTGTGGTGGATATGGAAGCGCTCGGCGAGCGCCAGATCGTGCTGGATTGCGATGTGCTCCAGGCCGATGGCGGTACTCGTTGCGCCAGCATTACCGGCGCGTTCGTGGCACTGGCAATCGCCTGCGATGGTCTGGTGAAGCAGAAGAAGATTCGCAAGAATCCGCTGACTGCTGCCGTCGCGGCCATCAGTGTCGGAGTGGCGAATGGCGCTCCGGTGCTGGATCTCGATTATCGGGAAGATTCGAAGGCGGATGTAGACGCCAACATCGTCATGACCAGCGCCGGTGCCTTCGTCGAGCTGCAATCGACTGCCGAGCACAACCCGTTCACGCCAGAGACCTTGCAGCAGCTGATCGCGCTGGGCCAGAAGGGCATCGGCGAGCTGATCGAGATCCAGAAGTCCATGTTGGGAGAAGCCTTCCCGGTCCGCAACTAGCGATCACCTGTAGGGAAATATCCGACCCGATTGCATGGGAATTCCGTGCTACCATCAAACGAGTTGTGCTCTCGGGCACGCCCCGGTCCTGTGGTTTACTCACAGGATTATCCACATAATGGAGTCATCACACATGTCTCAGCAATCGACACCGCAGTCGCAATTCACCGCATTTTGGCTCTTTGCCCGTAAGGAATCCTGGCGCGAAGCCACCCACGGCGCATGGGACGAGGTTGTGGCCGAGTTCTCCTCCACCCTTTCCGAATCCGACGTGACTCTTCGTGGTGTCTACAGCTGCATGGGGCTGCGAGCCGATATTGATCTCATCATCTGGGTGCATGCACCGCAGCTGGATCAGCTCCAGAAGCTGGCCGTGAAGCTGGATCAGACCGCGATTGGCCGGGCGCTGTACAAGGCCGATGGCTACATCGGCACGGCCGGCATGAGCCAGTACGATCCGACTCATGGTCCGGCATTCGTGAAGGGCCTCGCTCCTCGCCGCTACCTGAGTGTGTATCCGTTCATCAAGACCCCGGAGTGGTACCTGATCGATTATCAGGAAC
>JAFAEA010000228.1 GCA_023424355.1 Chloroflexota bacterium
GTCCCACCGGACAGCGAAGATCATCTTCGCCCTGCAGAATCAGCGTTGGAGTTACAGCATTGCGTATGTGCGTGGATGGACTTCGCCTCATGATCTCGGCTGTGTAGGCCGGATCGAACACATTGCCACCCCATTGTTGCTGACACCAGAAGTAGCCGATGTCGCTCGTTCCATAGAACGAATAGAAGTTGTAAACCGGTGCGCCGACTATGGCCGCCTTGAACCGATCTGTATGCCCAAGTGCCCAACTTGCCATGTATCCGCCGTAGCTGTAGCCGTAGATCCCGCAGCGATCAGCATCGGCATAGGGGCGTTCCAGCACCTTGTCCAGAACAGCGAGATCGTCCAGCCAGTCCTTGCCGCCCCAATCGCTCCAAACGGCCTCGCCGAACTCGCGGCCATAGGATCCCGATCCGCGCGGATTTGGCGCAATCACGATGTTTCCGGCAGCCGCCATGAGCTGCGAACCCGTATTCCAGTTGAATCCATGATGGTTATGCGGTCCACCATGAATATTCAAAATCACAGGATAGGAAGCTGTTTCATCGAAATCTGGGGGCAAATACACCCACGCATCGATCTGGAAGTCGCCACGATCGACGGTGATATGCTCCACCTTTGGCAGGCTTTCGGGCGGGAACGCCTCGGAGTTAGGATCGAGCAGCGTCGTGACCGTGTGCGATTCGAGATCGAACTTCACCAGCCGACTCGGCGTCTCAGGGCTGGAAAATACCTGCACGATTGTGGTGTGCGCGTTATCGATGCTGAGACCGCTCTGTACCGCTTGCCAGATGCTGATCTGGATATCCACGCCATCGGTCACATCCAGGCCAAAGAGACTGGTCATCCCCTGATAATTCGCGTTCACCAGCACCTTGTCGTCATCGATCCAAATCGGCTGCGATGGTCTGCTCGCGGTGGGGTAGCCGGATTCCGGATTGAAATCCAGCCCCTCGGTGCTCTGGATCACCTCGCCGGTCGCCGTGATGTATCGATAAAACTCCAGTTGCGGCGAGCTGGTGGGATAGCCGCTGAACAGAATCTGGCTACCATCCGGACTCCACGAGTACACGCCGATAGTTCCTTCTGGCCAGCCGATCTGCCTTGGCTCGCCGCCTTCTGGCCTGAAAAGTTGGAGAACCGAGCCGACCTTGGCGTCCTCATTTACCGACGCTCGCACCGCGATCTCGGTTCCATCCGGGCTCCAGAGCGGGTAGTTGTGATCCTGGAGTGCTGTGGAGATCTGCTTGGTGGTGCCGGATTCGACATCGAGCACATACAACTGATTGCGGGTGTTATTCAGGTAGCCACGAGGATCGTCCTTGTAATCCAGTCGTTTGGTGGATCGCACTGGCGGCGGCAGGTTCTTGTCCCGCGGAGCTCCGTCTGGATTTTCGGGATCGACTTTCAGAGAATAGGCGATCTTCGTGCCAGCCGGATTCCACGCCAGTCCTGAGGGAGCATTCGCGTGTGTGACGATAGTGCGGGATTCGCCGCCATCCATCGAGAGCAGGCGTATCGTGTGTTCATCACCATTAGAGGCCACAAAGGCGATCGACTGATCGTCCGGCGACCAAACAGGCGAACTTACTTTTTCATCGTCCCAGGTGAGCTGTCGATTATTACTGCCATCGGCCTGCATGATCCAGAGATCGCTACTGTTCTTGCGCGTTTCGCTGTCCACATACCCAAGGGTGTAGACAATGTGCTCACCGTTGCCGCTGATTTGCGGCGAGCCGACGCTCCTGGTTTTCAGAATCACGTGAGATGGGGAAATCATGTTGCCTCTTTCTATTTCCGGGGCCAGGCACCTCGCTCGTGCTGGGGAGCGTACGGCGCGTCATCGCGGTGGACGCCGAGTTCCGCCGCCGCTCGCTGCGGCCAATGCGGCTCGCGCAACGCGACTCGGCCGAGGAGCACGACATCGGCCTGATCCTTCTGCAGAATTTCTTCCGCTTGGGCGGGATCGGTGATGAGGCCGACTGCACCGACCTGAATATCAACTTGCTCATTGATGGCAGCGGCCAAAGGCACCTGGTAGCCTGGTCCAGTCGGGATATCGGCCGGCACATTGGAGCCGGAGCTCGTATCGATGAGATCGACTCCGTGCGCCTTGAGTCGTTTGGCCAGTTCGATGCTGTCATCAATTGTCCAGCCACCGTCGGTCCAGTCAGTGGCAGAGATGCGTACGAAGAGCGGACCATCCCAAACTTCGCGAATCGCATCGGTTGCCTCGAGCGTCAGCCGAATACGACCGTCGAAATCGCCACCCCACCCGTCGGTACGGGTATTGGTGAGCGGCGAATAGAACTCGTGGAGCAGATAGCCATGTGCGGCATGAAGCTCGATCACATCGAAACCGGCATCCTTCGCGCGAATGGCTGCTGCCCGGAAATCGGCGATAACCTGTTGAATCTCCGCTTCGTCGAGTGCTTGCGGACTGCTGCCGTATCCAGGGAATGGTTCGTCTGTTGGGCCAACTGGAACCCATCCGCCTTCGCTTTCAGGCACATCTCCGCGTGAATTCCGGGAAAATGGGGAAAACCTGCTGGCCTTGCGACCAGCATGGGCCAGCTGGATGCCGATGTGTCGGTTTTGTGTGTGCACGAAATCGACCACCCGCCGCCAGGCATTTCGTTGTTCGTCGTTCCAGATACCTGCATCTTCCGGGCTGATACGACCTTCCGGATTGACGGCCGATGCTTCGGTCATGATGAGGCCAAAGCCTCCTTGCGCGAACGCGCCGAGATGCACCAGATGCCAATCTGTTGGCAGACCATCCTGGGCAAAGCACGAGTACTGACACATGGGGGCCACCCACATGCGGTTGGCGATTTCGAGATTCCCGACTGTGATCGGTTCAAAGAGCAAAGGCATGCTTGATATTCTTTCCTAACGCGATTTACGACTCAATCCCGCACCAGTCCATGGCCAATTGCGTCAGCACAGCCGCAGTTTCGGCGACTTTGTCGAGATCAACACATTCGTCGCTTTGATGAGCCAACTCGAACCCTGCACCGCAATAGAGCAGGGCAGGGCAATCCGTGAAGTGCACCCAGAGTCGTTGGTCGGTGCCGGCAGTGATGGCCGAGACCTTCGGCATTTCGCCGGTAAGTTGCTCGTGCGCTTTTCGGGTGGCAACAACAAGCTCGTGGTCCGGCGATATTTCCTCGGCAGTGAACTGACCCCCGAAGAACTCCACCGTCGGCGGATGTTCTCGCAGCCACCCATCCTTCTCGGCCACCGCAGCGATGCGAGCGAGTGTTTGCTCCATCATGCCTTCCATAGATTCGCCCGGCAGGAATCCGAGTCGGCCCTCTGCCACCAAATGATCGGGCACAGTGCTTGCCCAATCGCCGGCACGGACGAGCCCGACGCTGATCGGGAACTTGTTTTCGAAGTGATCATAGAGAGGGTGGGAGACCGAAATCTGGCGCTCGGCTTCCCAGGCGAGGAGATCCTGGAAAATCGGTACGAACTTCTCCAGTGCACTCACGCCGAAGTTGCGTTGGGCGCCGTGTGCGGCCTTGCCATGCACCGTGATGCGGAACACCAGCGATCCACCGCTGGCGACCTTCACATCTCCATCTGTCGGTTCGGTAATGACGATGCCATCGGCCCGATATCCATGCACGATGGTACTCATGGTGCCGAGGCCACCATCTTCTTCGCCGGTAGTTGTGTTTACCAGCAGATCGCCCTTGAGCGTCACACCGAGATCGGCCAGAATTTGCGGCACCATCATTGCGGCGGCAACGCCGCCCTTCATATCAGTCGATCCGAGCCCGTACAGCAGATTGCCGACAATCTCGCCTTCCGGCGAATGCGTCCATTTGGCGCGGTCTTCCACTGGCACCGTATCGACATGACCAGCGAGCATCAGGCTCTTGCCACCACCCGCACCTTTGCGAGTCGCGACGATGCTTGGTCGATCTTCGTAGGTGGCCTGTTCACCAACGTGAATGAGGTATTCTTCCATTTCTCCCCTACTGGTGAGAAAACTGTCGACCTGCAGACCGAACTCATCCAGTTTGGCTGCAACCACACCCTGGACGGCACCCTCGTTGCCGCTGACCGAAGAGGTTTGAACGAGTTTGAGCAGCAGTTGATCGAGTTCTTCACGACGTGCAGAAACCGCCGCCTGAATCTGCTCCGCAGTTGGTGCCGACATTTAGTTGCCTTTCGATTGAATGTGTTCGAGTACAGATGGGTTCACAATGTGATCCGGAGTCTTGCCTGTGAGGACTGCGATCAGGTTACGCGCCGCGAGTGTGCTCATCGCATCTCGCGCAGTAATGGTTGCGGAGCCGATATGCGGCAGTACGACGCAATTTTGCATGGTGACAAACGGATGGTCGGCGGCCAACGGCTCTGGCGTCGTGACATCGAGTCCGGCAGCCCAAATAGTGCCATTGTTGAGTGCCTCGACCAGCGCATCCTGATCGACCACGGGTCCGCGAGCGGTGTTCACCAGAACAGCGCTCGGCTTCATTTTGCTCAAAGCCGCTGCGTCAATGAGATGCGTGGTGTCATCGGTCAATGGCACATGGATGCTGATGAAGTCGGCATCGTTTAGAAGCGCATCAAGCTCCACGAAGTCCACACCATCCTGTGGCTTGGACGATGGCGTGCGATCCCACGCCAAAACTCGCATCCCGAAGCCTTGCGCCATCTTCGCCACTTCTTGACCGATACGTCCGTAGCCGATGATGCCGATGGTGGCGCCGACAATCGGCTGTCCCAGCATCATGGTCGGACCCCAACTGTCCCATTGGCCGGCCTTCACGAAATCAATCGCCTCCGGAACCCGGCGGGCAGCGGCCATCAGCAGCGCCCAGGCAATTTCGGCGGTCGCGGCGGTAAGGACCCCAGGGGTATTACAAACGGCCACATTGCGGGCGGTTGCGGCTTCGACATCAATGTTGTCGTACCCTACACCAAAATTGGAAAGCACCTTGATATCGGGGTATTTGTCCAGAATTTCCCCCGTATAGCTCTCAGATAGCAGGCTGAGAACACCATCCGCACCATCGAGAAGCGATTCCCACTCTGCGGGTGTTGGTGGTGCATCGAAATCATGTACACGAAGCTCGATATCCGGATGATTCCGCAGGATATCCACACCCACCTGGGGGATTCTGCGCATCACCGAAACCTTGTGGGCACACATACAAAAAGACCTCCGGTTGGGCACTATTGCTAGTGCCATACAACCAGAGGTCTCGTTGATTCGCAAGAGGCTAGTGGGCTACTTTCCTTGGCCGCCAGCTCGCTCGACAGCTCTGCGACCCGGGAAGGTCTTCTTCAGGTGGGTCGGCTCCGGAGACTTGGCACGGATGCGCATATTGATCAGCTCGATCAGAACGCTGAATGCCATGGCGAAGTAGATGTATCCCTTCGGCACGTGCACGTGGAAGCCTTCGGCCACAAGCGAGAATCCGATGAGGATAAGGAAGCTGAGTGCCAGTACCTTGATGGTTGGGTGCTTCTCAACAAACCCGGCGATGCTGTTGGCGGAAGCGATCATCACACCGATGGAGATCACGACGGCAGCGATCATCACTGGCAGGTGTTCGGTCATACCGACCGCGGTAATCACAGAATCGATGCTGAACACGATATCAAGCAGCAGGATCTGACCAATGACACCACCAAATGTCGCGGTACCGCCGGTATCCTGCGTGTGCTCCTCGCCCTCCAGTTTGTCATGCAGCTCCATCGTAGCCTTGGCAATCAGGAACAAACCACCAGCGAGAAGAATCAGATCCTTGCCGCTAAAGCCCCGATCGAAGATCGAGAACAATTCGTCCGTCAGCCCAACGATCCAACTGGCGAAGAAGAGCAGGATGATGCGCATCACCATAGCGGCGCCGAGACCCGTGATTCGGGCCCGCTCCTGCTGTTCTTTCGGAAGTTTTCCGGTGAGGATGGAGATAAAGATGATGTTATCGATACCGAGCACAATCTCGAGCAGCGTCAATGTGAGCAACGCTGTCCAGATAGCCGGGTCGGAGATCCAGTCCATATTCAAGAGTCCTTGCGTGAAGCCACCGTTTGAGGCAGAGAAATAGGTTTCTCAAAGCTAGTCGCATTTTTACCTGAATTGGGCAGGAGATGCAATGTTCCATCGAATGTTAAGCCGGGGTTGTGCTGCCAGTACAAGAGAATATTGCCTCGGCTAACGGACCAGGTGCATGAAGCCGTGACGTACGGTACACTGATCTACGAGTAAATCCTGTATGTAAGTACATACAGCGTCCCCTGGAGGGGAGTATTCCTCTTTTTGTTCGTCGTCACTACGGTGGTTCTCACCACCCGGCGGACAGCGATTTCCCAAGATCGTGGAAGAGACCTCCGGAAACGTTTTTCGCACCAGTTTCTGGAGGAACATCTGTGCACGTAGAGTTATGGGTTTGGGTCGTATCAATCCTCGTGGTTATCGGCCTGTTCTTTTTCGATTTCTATTCCCACGTTCGCACCCCGCATGAGCCAACGCTGAAAGAATCAGCGATTTGGTCGGCCGTGTATATCGGTTTGGCGATCGTTTTCGGTATCGGTGTCTGGATTGTTTGGGACCACCAACACGGTCTCGAGTTCTTTACCGGCTACCTCACTGAAAAGGCGCTGAGCGTCGATAACCTCTTCGTCTTCCTGCTCATCATGACAGGATTTGCGGTTCCAAGAATCTATCAACAGAAGGTGTTGTTGATAGGTGTGGCAATCGCGCTTGTGCTCCGGTTCATCTTCATTTTGGCCGGCGCCGCGCTGATCAATAACTTCAGCTGGGTTTTCTACATCTTCGGTCTCTTCCTGTTCTTCACCGGTATCAAGTTGGCGAAGGGCGAGGAAGAAACAGATGCCGAGAACGCGTTTATCCGCTTCATGCGACGCGTGTTCCCGGTTACCCAGAACTACGTTGAAGACCGCATGGTTGTCACGATTGATGGTCGCCGCTGGATCACCCCGATGATGTTGGTGATGGTGGCCATTGGTAGTACCGACCTCCTCTTCGCGCTCGATTCCATCCCGGCCATTTACGGTATCACCACCGAGCCATACCTCGTGTTCGCCACGAATGCATGGGCGCTGCTCGGTTTGCGACAGCTCTACTTCCTGTTGGGTGGATTGCTGGATCGCCTGATCTACCTCAGTTACGGCCTGGCGTTCATTCTTGTCTGGATCGGCTTCAAGCTCATTGTGCACGCCATGCGTCACAACGAGGTGCCATTCATCAATGGCGGTGAGCCAATTACCGTGATTCCGGAAATCCCGACTCTACTTTCGTTGGGTGTGATTCTGGTCACAATCGTCATCGCTGCGGTCGCATCGCTGATGGCGACATCTCGACAAGAGAAGAAGGAAGAATCCGCGGAGTAAAGTTGAATCCCCCGAGGCTGCAAAGCCTCGGGGGATTTTTTTGTGCTCGCCGCGTTGGCCCAACCGTCGTATATTTTCAAGTGGTAATCGAGCCTCAGCATCTGTACCCGCTGCCGGATACACCTGCATGGTTGAACAATCCGGAGATATAAATGGAATCCGTTTCCGTTCTACAGTGGGTACTCACGTTTGCAATGTTTGCCGTGATTCTGGCATTCGAGGTGTTTCAGGCGCTGCGCAATCCTCACCAACCTTCGATCAAATCGTCTGCCATCTGGTCGGTCGTTTACATCGTGGCCGCGCTGGCATTCGGCCTGGTGATCCTGCAGGTTTGGGATCGTACGCTTGCGGTGGACTATATCACCGGTTATGTCACGGAACGCGCGCTATCCATTGATAACCTGTTCGTGTTCATTCTCATCATGTCGGCTTTTGCGGTGCCCCGGAAGCTCCAGCAGCTGGTGATGATTTCAGGTGTGGGAATCGCCATCGTTCTGCGCGCCCTTTTCATCTTTATGGGTTCCGCGATCATTGAGCGCTTTAGTTGGGTCTTTTATCTCTTCGGTATTTTCCTGATCATCACTGCCTGGAACATGATCTCCACCGGCCAAAGCGAAGATGAAGAATACGAGGATAATGCCTTCATCCGCATGGTGCGCCGAATCGTTCCCGTGGCAGAAACATATGAAGGAAGCAGCCTCTGGATTCGAAGGAACGGCGTATTCATGCTCACTCCTCTGGCGCTGGTGATGATCGCCATCGGCAGTACCGACCTGCTTTTCGCGTTTGATTCGATTCCGGCCATTTTTGGCATCACGGATGTGACATACATCGTGTTTGTCGCCAACGCCTGGGCGCTTATGGGCATGGTGCAGCTGTACTTCCTGCTGGGAGGATTGCTGGAGCGATTGATTTACCTGAGCTACGGCCTCGCCTTTATTCTGGCACTCATTGGTGTGAAGCTCATTGTGCACGCTTTGAACCACAACTCACTGCCATTTATTAATGGAGGCAATCCCATCGAGGCGATTCCAGAGATTTCGACCGTCACCTCGCTGGTGTTGATCGTGTTGGCACTCGGTGTCGCGGCCACCTTGAGCTTGCTGAAGACCCGTGGTGATGATGATGTCTCTGGTGCAGAGGCGTAGCACTACGCATTCGACGCGCTGAGAACCAAACTGCCAGAAGCGAAAGCTTCTGGCAGTTTGGTTTCATTTCAAGGTTATGTTGGTGTCAGCTACGATCCGAACGGGCAGATCACATCTGCACCACCGTGGTTAGCATACTCAAGTTCACCCTGCGTGTATCCACCGGCCAGAATCGTTCCCTTATCCAGTGGGAATCCGGTTACATACATCGAATTCAGGTACGCCGTAACCTGCTGCCGGATGTAACCGTCGTAGGTTTGTACTCCCTTCTGGATCTTGCCGTTTCCAGGATTGCTTATCACTTGCAGCAGAGTGGTGTCGGGATCGTAGATGCCTGCGATTCCAAGGTCGCCGAGAGTGATATCCGATCCATATCCGTTGTTCTTGAAGTACCCTTGGCTGCAGCCAACTGCGTCGGTGGTAACCGGTTCGCAGTAGATGTTCATTTTTTAGACCTTACCGCCACCACCACCTACTTGTGTGGAGTTCCAATGTAAAAGGGTTGTCGGGTCAGTGATCCCAACATGGATATCGCTCTCCGGTGAACCCCAGTGCACCTTGAAGTAGGCTGTTCCGTTGTTGTAACCCTCCGGGAAGGAAGCCGTAAGCGTACCTCCACCAGGAGGAGTAGTGAGCATGGTTCCTCCTGAGTAGTGGCCAAGAGCATCAGTCTCAAATATGGCGAGTACGTCTGCGTAATCTCCAGAACTCAATCGAACGAAAGATGTTAGCGTCGCTTCAATGGTGCACGCATCCGCAGATTGATTGACCACAAGGTTTGCGCACGCAGGTGAGACGCCAGCGGCTGCCCACCAGGTGGCGACATCTCCCTGGCTTGGTTGATTCCTGTAGTCGCAGTAGAACAATGGATCCCCGCCTGGTATGTCTTCCTGGCCAACTGCAGCAGCGCTCCACCCGAGCGCCAGCAAAAGCGCCAGCATCGCCGCCACAGACATGCGTGTTTTCGAGATTGTTCCCATCTTCCTGCCTCCCGCCTCTTTATCAGCGATCACCAAAGCGGATCTCGCTTGAGGGCCTACGACAATTCCACAGAACGGCAAAAGATCTTGCCGATCAGATGAGAATTATGCCGTGTTGATACCAAGAATAAACACAAATTGTTCAATTTAAAGATGGAAAACGGGGGGAAAGTGAGAAGCAAGGGATTGGCGCCTCAGAACGGGCGATTGCTGAATGTGAAATCAATATGCGAGTGATAACTGATCCACGGAAGACGAAGGGAGCAGCGAAGAAGTAGCTTTATGGAGATGGCTAAAGCTGCGCAACTCCAATCCAAACGGTAGCTATGAGAATCGCCATCGCGACCAGCAGGCTCAGGCCACCGGACAGCCGGTAACCCATCTTCCACTGACGACTTCCCATGATGAACAACATGGCAGCGATGCCTACAGCAAACGTGCCCATGAGTATTTCGAACGACATTCTTTTTGCCCCATGCCTTACAATGCGTTAGTTAGGAATCCGAACCCCGTCAGCATTCAGCTTCCGGGCCTGTACATTCAATAAGGTTTCACGTACATGCAGAATCGCGGCATGCATCAGATCATGCGCAACTCCGCCCGCAGTGGCGAGTTTTCAAATCATAAGATATCTCGCAGCACCATTCGCCGCATCGCCGAATTCGGCAAGCCGCACATGAAGCTCATCATCGCGTTTGTGGTGGTGAGTATTGTCACTGCCATCATGGCAGTGGCGACTCCGGTACTCGCCGGACGCGTGGTGGATGCCATCGTTGAGCAGGAATCCGAGCGACGCGTCATCCAGCTCGCGCTCCTCATCGCCGGCATCGCCATTGTCGAGGCCGGGCTCGGGCTGCTAGGTCGCTGGCTAAGCTCGCGCATCGGTGAAGGGCTCATCTACGATCTCCGCACAAAACTCTATGGACACGTGCAGAATCAGCCGATTGCGTTCTTCATGCGCACTCGCACCGGCGCCCTGGTCAGCCGACTCAATAACGATGTGATGGGTGCCCAGCGCGCATTCGCCAGCACGCTTTCCGGTGTGGTGAGCAATATCGTGATGCTGGCGCTGACGCTCGGTGTGATGGTGAGCATCAGCTGGCAGATCACCGGTCTGGCGCTGATTCTGCTGCCGATCTTCCTGCTGCCGGCCCAGCGGATGGGTGGGCTCATCGCCAAATACCAGCGCGAAGCGGCCGATGCCAATGCCGAAATGGGCAACCGCATGACCGAGCGCTTTGGTGCCGGTGGTGCCACTCTGGTGCGACTCTTCGGCAATCCGGATCGTGAGCTGGAACTCTTTTCCCACAAGGCCGGTGTAGTGCGCGATATCGGGGTAAAGACCGCTCTCGCGCAGACCTCGTTCATGATCTCGCTCACGCTGGTTTCTTCGCTTGCACTGGCGCTCGTGTATGGACTCGGTGGCTGGTATGCCATTCGCGGCACGCTCGAGGCCGGTGCGGTGGTTTCGCTGGCGTTGCTGCTCACACGTCTGTATCAACCGCTCACCGCTTTGGCTGGTGCCCGCGTGGATATCATGAGCGCTGTTGTCAGCTTCGAGCGCGTGTTCGAAGTGCTGAATCTGGAACCGAACATTCAGCAGAAGCCGCAGACCACTCCGATTCCGGATGGCCCTGTTGGCGTCGTATTCGATCACGTTCGCTTCAGCTACCCAACCGCAGGCGAAATCTCCCTCCCTTCATTGGAAGAGGGTGTGGAGTTCGTGGATCGCAGTGGCGAGGAGATTCTGCACGATATCTCCTTCCGTATCGATCCCGGCAAGATGGTGGCGCTGGTCGGATCTTCCGGTGCTGGCAAGTCAACCATCTCGCAACTGGTTCCGCGGCTGTACGATGTGGATTCCGGCAAGGTCACGATTGGTGGCGTGGATGTGCGGGATACCTCGTTCGATTCCTTGCGAGATACCATCGGCGTCGTGACGCAGGATGGCCATATGTTCCACGAATCCTTGCGCGAGAATCTGGTGATGTCTCGCACTGCAACGACTGATGATGCCATCTGGCACGCGCTGGATCGCGTGCGCCTGGGCAACCTGATTCGGGCCTTGCCGGATGGGCTCGATACGGTTGTCGGCGAGCGCGGTTACCGATTCTCCGGTGGCGAACGTCAGCGACTCGCCATCGCTCGCTTGCTGCTTGCCGAACCGCAGGTGGTGATTCTGGATGAAGCCACATCCAGCCTGGATTCCACCAGTGAAGTGGCGGTACAGCACGCATTAAGCGAGGTGCTCGGCGGACGCACTGCGCTCGTGATTGCCCACCGGCTCAGCACCATTCGCGCAGCGGATGAGATTCTGGTCATAGAGGCTGGTCGTATTGTTGAGCGCGGATCACATGCCGAATTGCTGGAGCGCAATGGTCGGTACGCCGAGCTCTATCACACGCAATTCGCCGAAAGTGGTTCGCGAGAATTCGTGCCTCAAACATCTGCAGCACAGTAGAAACGCAACCCGAAAACCCAATCTGATCCGAAACAATAACCCCACTTCACCGTGGGGTTATTTTATGCTATCTCGTGGTCACTGTGTAACAGTTCATAGGCCTATTACTTCTAATAGCTTCTATTGACATCAATCCTCAGCAAGCGTACATTGCCATCATTCTTTGAATGGCAGCGCCGCCATGAATACTGTGGATGCAATCAACGGGATTGCGACCCTCGGAAGCAACACCCGCGTTTTTCGGGTGCAGGAGGACCGGATTCATGAGTATCGATCCAGAAATGCGTGGAGCACTCGATGATCTCCTTTCGGATGCGTTTCAGAACCGACAGAGCCGCCGTTCGCTGATGCAGCGAACACTGGCAATCGGCGGTGCTGCAGGCCTCGCCTACGTGTTCCCCCGCGCGGTTGTCGCGCAGGATGCATCACCGGCAGCAAGTCCGGTAGGTGACGGCACCTCGCCAGGTATTCACATCCCGGCAGAGGAGGGTGTGGAACTTGCCGAAGAGCAGACCATTCGCATCGACATGACCGAGCCGAAGAGCATGGACCCGGGCGTGAGCACCGGCTATGACGAGCTCGGTATCTTCTTCAACATCTTCGATGGTCTCACCGGTATCGATATGGTGACCGGCGATATCGTCCCTCGCATTGCCGATAGCTGGGATGTGAACGACGACGCCACCGAGTACACCTTCCACCTCAATCCAGAGGCGAAGTGGAGCAACGGCGATCCAATCACCGCTGGCGATTTCGAGTACTCGTGGAAGCGCGTGCTCGATCCGATGACGCTGAGTCTGTACCGACCGGCCATGCACCCCATCAAGAACGCTCAGGCGATCGATGCCGAAGAAAATCCGATGGATTTCAACGAGCTTGCCGTGTTCGCGGAAGACGATCAGACTCTGCGTGTGGAAATGGAAGCTCCGTGCCCATTCTTCCCGCTGCTCACCAGCACCTGGACCTACAGCCCGGTGCCGCAATCCGTGGTTGAGGAATACGCCGAAGCATGGGTGGAAGCCGAGAACATCGTTTCCAGCGGTCCGTTCAAGATGACCGAGTGGAATCACGATCAGAACATCGTGCTCGAGCAGAACGAGCACTACCACGGTGAAACGCCAACCATTACCCGCGCCGAGTACACCATCTTTGCCGATGACAGCACCCAGAACTACGCCAGCTTCGAAGCCGATGAACTCGATTTCACCTGGCCGAGCAGCGCCGATCTCGAGCGCGCACAGGGCGATCCTGCCGCAATGGAGATGATGCACAGCTTCGAGCAATCGAACTGCCGCATGGTCACCTGCGACTGCAAGACCGAGCCGACTTCGAACCCCGATTTCCGCC
>JAFAEA010000352.1 GCA_023424355.1 Chloroflexota bacterium
GTCATCGCCGATCGACGCCACCTGCACGAGAATCCTGAGCTCGGTTTTGAAGAGACCGAGACCGCTAAGTTCGTGGTCGAGCGTCTGCAGGCACTCGGTGTTGAAGACATCCGCAGCGGCATTGCTGTTACCGGTGTGACCGGGCTCATCCACGGCACAAAAGAGGGTGCCGGCAAGGTTGTGCTCCTTCGGGCAGACATGGATGCACTTCCGATTATCGAAGAGAACGCTGTTGATTACGTCAGCCAGAAAAAGGGCGTCATGCACGCTTGCGGCCACGATGCCCACACCGCCATGCTGCTTGGTGTCGCGCGCGTGCTGATGAACAATCGCGAAAAGTTCAGTGGTACCGTGAAACTCCTCTTCCAACCGAGTGAAGAGCAGGGTACAGGTGGCGCGCTGCCGATGATTGAGCAGGGTGTACTGGAAGATCCGCATGTCGATGCTGTGTTTGGGCAACACGTTTCATCCGGTGATCGCACCGGTTTGATTCTTGTTCCTCCCAAGGCATCCGGCGCGGCTGCCGATAGCTTCAAAATCACCGTTCAGGGCAAGGGTGGCCACGGTGCCTCGCCGCACCAGGCAGTTGATCCCATCATCATCGCCACCAACATCATCTCTACGCTGCAAACCATCGTCTCCCGCGGAGTCGATCCCATGGAGCAGACGGTAGTGTCCGTGTGCAATATCCACTCCGGGTTTGCCGATAACGTGATTCCGGATACATGCGAGCTGGGTGGTACCGTTCGCACGTTTGATCCGGAGCTGCGCGATTTCGCACAGGAGCGATTGACCAAAATCGCAACGTCCGTCGCCGAATCGATGGGTGGTAAGGCAACGGTGGATTACCACCGCGGATATCCAGCAACCATTAACAATGAGGAGATGGCGAAGTTCGTCCGCGAAGCGGCTGCTGAGGCAATTGGCGACGAGAACAGTGTCGAGGATGTATCCGGAATGGGTGCCGAAGATTTCAGCTACTTCCTCAATGAGCGACCTGGGGCCTTCTGGATGGTCGGTTCCCGCAACGAGGAAAAGGGCATCGTTTGGCCGCATCACCATCCACGATTCGATGTGGATGAGGAGAGCATGGCCGTTGGTATCAAAACCATGGCCAATGTGGCGATGAAGTACCTCAACCAGGACTAGCGAACTTCTCGAGGCCGCGAAAGATAAAGGAGAAGCACATGCCAACACTTACACCACAGCCGCTGCCACCATTGCCGTCAGATGTCGATGAGATCGTGCCGGGAATCGTCGCGGATCGACGTCATTTGCACGAAAATCCCGAACTCGGTTTCGAAGAGACCGAGACCATGAAGTTCGTGGTCGATCGCTTGCAAGCCCTCGGTGTGGAAGATATCCGGAGCGGTATTGCAAAGACCGGTGTAACAGGCCTAGTGCGCGGCACGAAGGATGGCCCGGAAAAGTGTGTGCTTCTCCGCGCCGATATGGATGCACTTCCGATCGATCAGGTATCGGACAAGGAGTACATCTCCAAAACTCCCGGAGTGATGCACGCATGCGGGCACGATGGCCACACGGCCATGCTGCTCGGTGCCGCCCGCATTCTCACCGAGCGACGCGATCAGTTCAGCGGCACCGTGAAACTCCTGTTCCAGCCAAGTGAAGAAGCCAATCACGGTGGTGCCAAGCCGATGATTGAGGCCGGTGTGCTGGAGGATCCGCATGTCGATGCCTGCTTCGGCCAGCACTTGATGAGCCCGATTCCAACCGGCTTTGTTGCCTCTATGCCGGGGCCCATCCAGGCATCGGCCGATAGCTTCAAGGTCACCGTCCAGGGCAAAGGCGGTCACGGCGCGATGCCGCATGAAACCATCGATCCCATCATGGTCGCGACAGACATGATCTCCGGGTTGCGGACCATTTTGGCGCGCAACATCGATCCGCTGGAGCCGGTGGTGGTGAGCGTTTGCGCTATCCACTCTGGCAAGGCATTCAATGTGATTCCGGATACCGCCGAATTTGGCGGCACGGTCCGTACCTTCTCGAACGAGAATCGCGACCTCGCCGAATCGCGACTTCGCCAGATTGTGGAGGGAATAGCCGCTGCTCAGGGAGCGACGGTCACTATCGAGTACGATCGCGGCTACCCGCCGACTGTCAACAACGAAGAGATGGCAGCGCTTGCAGCCAAATCCATCGTCAAGATCGTTGGTGAGGACAATCTCTTCGATATGAAGCCAATGATGCCTGCGGAAGATATGAGCTACTTCCTCGAAGAGCGCCCCGGTGCCTACTTCATGACCGGTTGCCGGAATGAGGCGAAAGGTATCGTGTGGCCGCATCATCATCCGAAGTTCGATATCGATGAAGAGGCTCTGGGAATCGGAACTGCCGCTCTTGCCCAGGTCGCCATCGACTTCCTCAATTCCGAGGCATAGCACGGCATCGTGTTCCAGGAGAACTAATCTACATGGTCCGAATAGGAAAAAGTGAGCTCGATGTGTTGCCCATCAATTTGGGCGGCAATGTCTTCGGTTGGACTGCCGATAAGCCGACGTCCTTCGAAATTCTGGATGCGTTCGTTGCCGGAGGTGGATCGTTTATCGATACCGCCGATAGTTACAGTGCCTGGGTACCCGGAAACAAGGGTGGCGAAAGCGAAACGATCATCGGCGAATGGATGGCCGATCGGAAGCCGGCGAATGTCGTCATCGCCACCAAAGTTGGCATGCATCCGGAACGATCAGGTCAGCGTGCCGGGAACGTTCGTGCCTCCGCGGAAGCATCGCTGAAGAACCTCGGTGTCGAAACCATCGATCTCTACTACATTCACAAGGATGATCTCGAAACTCCACTGGAAGAAACCATCGCTGCCCACGCCGCCCTGGTGAAGGATGGCCTGGTGCGATACACCGCGCTCTCCAACTTCACAGGCGATCGTGTGCGCGAGTGGATACGCATCGCCACAGAGCAGGGCGCTCCGCTGCCGGTTGCATTGCAGCCGAAGTACAACCTGCTCGATCGCGAACCGTTTGAATTGGATCTGCGACCGGTCGCAACCGAGCTAGATCTCGCGGTGCTGCCGTTCGCATCGCTGGCGAACGGATTCCTCTCCGGAAAGTACCGTGATCAGGCCGCGATTGATGCTGGCAGCAGTCCACGCGCCGGTGGTTTGAGTGCATACGCAACTGAGCCAGGATTTGCACTCATCGATACCCTCGATGACATCGCCAAGAGCAAGGGGGTCTCGATCACCGCTGTCTCGCTAGCAGCGCTTCGCAATCGACCGGGAATCACCGCTCCGCTTGCGAGTGCTTCCCGCGCGGAGCAGGTCGCCGATCTGCTGGCATCCGCCAGTCTCGAGCTATCGGATGATGAAATTGCTGCCATCGATGACGCCGCGTCGCGCGCGACTCCAGGAGGGAAGTGATGGCCATTCAATCGCTCGCGAACGATGTCGATGAGATCCAGCCCGGACTCGTCGCCGATCGACGGCATCTCCATCAGAACCCGGAGATCGCCTTTCAAGAGTTCAAGACTGCCGAGTTCGTGCGCCAACGGCTGGAATCGTTGGGAGTTACGGATATTCGTACCGGGCTCGCTGTTACGGGTGTAACCGGCACGATCGTCGGCACTGGCGAAGGCGAGGGCGGACACGTGCTGCTCCGCGCCGATATGGACGCGTTGCCGATTCAGGAAGAATCCGATGAGGATTACGCGTCTGGAACCGAAGGCGTAATGCACGCCTGTGGTCACGATGCGCACACTGCCATCCTGCTTGGAGTGGCTCGCATGCTGGTGGAGCGAAAAGATCAGTTCGCCGGCACTGTGACGCTCTGTTTCCAACCGGCTGAAGAGCTCCCTCCGGGCGGCGCCATTCAGATGATTCAGGAAGGCAATGTGCTGGATGACATCGATGCCGCCTTCGCCTTGCATATGGCGGCCGGACTGCCGACCGGTCAGGTCTCGATCGCAGGCGGACCGGTGATGGCCGGTGGCGATTTGTTCCGGGTGAAGTTCCAGGGCAAGGGTGATCATGCCGCGAGTCCGCACGAGAGTCGCGATCCCATCATCGCCGCAGCCGCCACCATCGCTTCGCTGCAAACCATCGTGAGCCGCAACACGGATCCGATGGAGCGCGCGGTCGTGAGCGTATGTACATTCCGCGCCGGTGAAGCATTCAATGTGATACCCGATACCGCCGAGATCGGAGGCACATTCCGGTACTTCCGCCACGAAGTTGGCGAGATGATCGAGAAGCGCATCGTGGAGATCAGCCAGGATGTGGCCAGCGGGCTCGGAAGCACTGCGCATGTCGAGATTCTGCGCGGCTATCCGCCGACCATCAATAACGATGAGATGGCAGAGCTCGCGCGAAATGCTCTCGTGGGTGAGCTCGGAGAAGACGCTGTCATCGAATCCATCCCGGTTATGGGTGGCGAGGATTTTGCGCACTTCCTTCGACATGTGCCTGGAGCGTATTTCAACGTGGGCTGCTACACCGAGCGGGATGGAGTCAACTACGGTCATCATCACCCGAAGTTCGATATCGATGAGGAATCCCTCGCCATCGGTGTCCGTGCCATGACCAGCGTGGCACTGAACTGGCTGGAATCGAACCGAAAGTAGCTGTCGCAAAGTTTG
>JAFAEA010000032.1 GCA_023424355.1 Chloroflexota bacterium
AGAATCCACCATGCGGATCGAACTCGGGATATTCGCGACCCAGTGTCACTGCCAGATCGAAGCGGAAGCCGTCGATGTGCATTTCCTGCACCCAGTACCGCAACGAATCGAGCACCATGCGCATCACTTGCGGATGACCAACATTCAGGGTGTTGCCTGTACCGGCGAAGTTCTCATTTTGTCGGAGATTGGTTGGATTCAGCTTGTAGTATTTGCGGTTATCCAATCCACGCCAGGAGAGAACCGGCCCCAGCTCGCTACCTTCTGCGGTGTGGTTGTAAACCACATCGAGAATGACTTCGATTCCGGCAGCGTGGAACGCTTTCACCATATCCCGGAACTCGTTGATCTCGGCACCTGGCTCCTTCCGCGACGAATAGCGCGCTGCCGGTGCGAAGAACCCGAGCGTGCTGTACCCCCAGTAGTTGGTTTTGCCTTGATCGGTGAGGAATTCGTCATCCACAAACGAATGGATGGGCAGAAGCTCCACCGCGGTCACACCGAGCCGCTGGAGGTGAGCGATCACGGCAGGGTGCGCCATTCCGGCGTAGGTGCCACGAATCTCTTCGGGCACATCCGGATGTTTCTCCGTGAATCCCTTGACATGAACTTCGTAGATCACCGTCTCCGCCCAAAGCGTATCCGGGCTGGCATCATCTCCCCAGTCGTAGCCATCTTCGAGAATCAGCGCTTTCGGCATCGAAGCGTCGTTGGATTCCTCGCTCATCACCAGGTCATCGCCTGGGGTGTGGGCGTACATGGTATCGCCCCAAACAGGTTCGCCTACAATCGCCTTGGCATACGGATCGAGGAGAAGCTTGTTGGCGTTGTAGCGGAATCCGTTTTCCGGCTCCCACGCACCATGTGCCCGAATCCCGTAGCGAACACCCGCACCAACTTGAGGTATGAGCCCGTGCCAAACGCGCTGGGTTCGCTCGGGGAGGGTATAGGTCTGAACAGGTTCGTCACTGGAATCGTCGAACAGGCATATCTCTATCGCGGTCGCTCCGGACGAGTACACCGCAAAATTTGTCCCCTCAGCGGTGACAGTTGCACCGAGGGGACGAGGGGAGCCTGGACGAATCTTCTGCAATTCGGCAGGTAGAGCCATTGCTATTGCTCCGTAAATTATGTGGAACTATCGATTAATCGCTACCGCGCATTTTATACGGATTGCGGCTCTTCTGGTGTGTCCTCAATCATGAGTACCTGGATCAACTCAAAGCTGTCCTCATCGCCAGATTCCTGCATGCGCACAAGCTCTTGTGCAGCAGCAGCCGAAACGGCATCGATGGACCGTGTTTGTTCTTTGCCATTGAGGAGGAATCGCACCTCGTAACTCATCTCATTGTTTTCCATTATTTGTTTCTCTTTCTGTGGCGGATCTACGCCTCCACCAATGCGTGCAAATCTACGCTGCATGCTGCGAACTCATCCGCAGCACCCGTGAAACCAACCACCAGATCACTCATTCCCGAGAAATCAAACGTTCTCAGTGCTTTTCTGGCTCCATCGAACGTGGTGTTGACCGTGTCGGACGCCTCAAGAATCCGTGAGTGAACATCAGCGAACTTCTCGGGAACTCCATTTTCGTCCCCATATGCGCTGATTTCGGCCGTAAGAGTCTCAATTACATTGCCGGATCGTGTGAGAGCCATGATATCTCGACTCTTGGTTTCCACCATTTCTCTGGTTGCATCTACTTCGGTCACCAGCCGATCCAGCCGAGGTGCAACGTATTCATAGTACGCTTCTTCGTCAACAGTCAGGCCAGTGCTCGCAATATCGATCTCATCGACATCGACCGTCTGCAACGCCACAGTCGCAGTAACAATGCCACCAACCAGTACTAAAACCAACAGCACATAGATGTATTTGAGGAAACCTTTAGGGATCATGAAAGGAGATTCTCCGGGTTGAACCGCTACCGGCGCGAGGGCATGATTAATGCCAGCAACAGTCGCAAGTGTAGCTGTCGGTAGCAGCTCACCGGATGCAGGTTAACCGGCAATTCGTGATGTAGATCGCATTTTCGTTGGACGAGAGGAACCACCCCAAATGGTAGAGCTAGACCTCCACAAATTGACCGAAGCCCCAAGCGGCGTGCTTATCGAAAAGGTGGCGCCCACCGTCGATGGCGGCAGATATGCCCTCAAACGCGAAGTAGGCGATACCGTCGCCGTTACGGCCGATATCTTCCGTGAAGGTCATGAGGAGATCGCGGCGGTCATCCAGTATCGACAGCGTGGCGAGTCTGATTGGACTGAAGTTCCAATGATCAAGGGCGATAACGATGCCTGGAGCGGAGAGTTCACCGTTGATGTTGTCGGCGAGGCGCAGTTTCGGGTGTTTGCCTGGCCGGATCATTTCGAAAGCTGGCGCCACGAAATGCAGAAGAAGGTGGCCGCCGGGCTCGATGTGAGCAGCGAGCTCCTCGAGGGTCGCAACATCGTTGAGGAAACCTTCACTCGTGCCAGCGAGGATGACCGGCAGTGGATGGAATCGCTGCTGGATGCTGCTCAAACTGCAGACGACCAACCGGCTGCGGTTGAGGTGATGCTCAGCGAGGACCTCGCGACACTGGTTCATCGCAATTCGAACCGCGGTCACGCTGCTGTTGCCGGGCCATATCCGGTCTATGTTGATCGGGTACGAGCAAGATACGGTGCGTGGTACAGCATGTTCCCGCGTAGCGCCGGCACCATCGAGGGCCAAAGCGCCACGTTCAAGGATGTCGAGGCACAACTCCCGCGCATCCAGAAAATGGGCTTCAATGTCCTGTACTTCACACCCATCCATCCGATCAGCGAAACCAAGCGCAAGGGCAAGAACAACAGCCTCCTAAGCGAGCCGGGAGATCCGGGAGTGCCGTATGCCATTGGTAGTAAGGATGGTGGCCACGATGCCATCCATCCCGATCTTGGCACGTGGGACGATTTCGATGAACTCGTCGCCAAGGCAGAAGCGCATGGAATGGAGATCGCGCTCGATCTGGCCGTGCAGGGGTCGCCAGAACATCCATGGCTGACCGAGCATCCGGAGTGGTTTTTTATTCGACCAGACGGAACCATCAAGTACGGTGAGAATCCGCCCAAGAAATACGAGGACATGTATCCCGTCAATTTCAACCAGGCGAACTGGCGAGAACTCTATGAAGAGATCTACCGAATCGTGATGGTGTGGGTCGGGCACGGGGTGAAGAGCATCCGGGTTGATAATCCGCATACCAAGCCGACGGCATTCTGGGAGTGGCTGATTGCCAAGGTCCACGAAACAAATCCGGAAGTGATCTTCCTGTCCGAGGCGTTTACCCGGCCCAAGGTAATGCAGGCGCTTGCCAAGGCTGGCTTCGCACAGAGTTACACCTATTTCACCTGGCGTAACTACAAGCACGAGCTGGAGGAATACGCCACCGAATTGACCCAAACGGAAATGAAGGACTACTTCCGCGGGAACTTCTTCACCAACACCCACGATATCAATCCCACCATTCTCCAGATCGGTGGCACACCGAGCTTCAAGTACCGCGTGGTTTTGGCCGCTACGCTTTCCAGCGTCTATGGCATCTACAGCGGCTTCGAGCTCTGCGAGGCCACGCCTGTGCCGAACAAGGAGGAGTACCTCAACTCGGAGAAGTACGAGTACAAGGTGTGGGATTGGGACAGGGAAGGGAACATCTCCGATTACATCGGTACGCTCAATAGCATTCGCGAGAATCATCCGGCACTGCAGGAGTACGACAATCTCAGCTTCTTCGAGGTGCAGAACGATAGCATCATCGGCTACGTGAAGCGCACCCCGGATAACAGCGATATCGTGGTGGTGTTCTGCAATCTCAATCCGTTTGAGACCCAATCCGCCTGGTTCAATCTTCCGATTTCCGAGTGGGGAATCGCGGACGATCACCAATATCTGGCCGTGGATGAGCTCAACGGCGATCAGGTGCATAGTTGGACCGGATCCTGGCACGAGCTCACGCTGGATCCGCAGGTGAACCCGGCCATGATCCTCCATATCCGTCCATGGCATCACGTGGAAGTGGTCGATCTCGTTTTGTAGTGAAGGTGCGTGCGTACGCGCCCAAAAATCGGTATGCTGAATGAAATTGCCGGTCCGATGTCGGAGCCGGAGAATTCGAAGTCACGGCATTCTTTTGCCGTCTATCCGCAATGAAAGTGGGGCTCCCACATGTTGACTCGCGATGATATGTGGTTCAAAGACGCCGTGATCTATCAGGTAATGGTGAAGAGCTTCTTCGATTCCAGTAACGATGGTTTCGGAGACTTTGTCGGCCTCACCGAAAAGCTGGATTACATCCAGGCCCTTGGAGCGGATTGCATCTGGCTCACACCAATCTACCCGAGCCCACTTCGTGACGACGGATACGATATCTCTGATTTCACCAGCATTTTTCCGGATTACGGCACTGTCAACGATTTCCAAAACTTCACCGATGCCGCCCATGAACGCGGGATTCGCGTGATTGCCGATCTGGTGATGAACCACACCAGCGATCAGCACGCATGGTTCCAGGAAGCCCGAGCCGATAAGAATTCGCCGAAGCGCGATTACTACGTCTGGTCGGATGATCCGGAGCAGTACGACGGTGTTCGCATCATCTTTACGGATACCGAAACCAGCAACTGGACCTCTGATCCCATTGCCGGGCAGTACTTCTGGCACCGTTTCTTCAGCCATCAGCCGGATTTGAACTACGACAATCCCGCTGTGCACGACGAGATGTTCAATGTAGTTCGATTCTGGATGGATCTCGGGCTGGATGGTTTCCGCTGCGACGCGGTGCCTTATCTCTACGAGCGCGAGGGCACCATCTGCGAAAACCTGCCGGAAACTCACGCGTTCCTCCGCAAACTCCGCCAAATGGTGGATACCGAATATCCCGGCGCGATTCTGTTGGCGGAAGCCAATCAGTGGCCGGCAGATGTGGTCGAATACTTCGGCACCGATGAGGAACCAGAGTTCCAGATGGCCTTCCACTTCCCGCTCATGCCACGCATGTACATGGCCGTTCGGCAGGAAAGCCGTACACCAATCGTTGAAATCATGGCCAACACCCCGGTGATTTCGGATAAGAACCAGTGGGCTATCTTCCTCCGCAATCACGATGAGCTCACGCTCGAAATGGTGTCGGATGAAGAACGCGACTACATGTACTCGGAATATGCCAAAGATCCGCGCATGCGCATCAATGTCGGCATTCGTCGTCGCCTCGCACCGCTGCTGGATAACGGCCGCCGTCAGATTGAACTCCTGAACTCCTTGCTGTTGAGCATGCCGGGATCGCCGGTGCTGTATTACGGCGATGAAATCGGCATGGGCGACAACATCTTCCTTGGTGATCGCAATGGTGTGCGCACACCCATGCAATGGAATGGCGATCGCAATGCTGGGTTCAGCAAGGCCGATCCGGCCAAGCTCGTGTTCCCGGCCATTTCCGATCCTGTTTGGGGATATCAGGCGGTCAATGTTGAGGCACAGGAGCGCGTTCCCACCAGTTTGCTGAACTGGATGAAGCGAATGATCGCCACTCGCCGACGCTACAAGGCGTTCGGTCGCGGCACGTTGCGATTCCTGCATCCCGAAAACCAAAAGGTTTTGGTATACCTGCGCGAATTCGAGAACGAAATCCTCCTGTGCGCCGTGAATCTCAGCCGATTTGTACAGGCCGCGGAGATCGATCTCTCCGAGTTCAATGGTTACGAACCAGTTGAACTCATCGGCGACGGTCGCTTCCCGCAAATCGGTGAACTGCCATACTTCATGACCTTCGGCCCTCATTCGTTCTACTGGTTCCGCCTCGAAAAACCAGTAGCAGAGCAATAGTCAGGTAGAGAATGAACCCGGAACTGCTGGAGCAACAACTCAACGCCGAACTCGATTGGCTCACCAGTCGACGTTGGTTCGGCGATAAGGCTCGCCCCGTGGTTGGGCTCCGGGTACTTCTTGCCGATCAGGTTTCCGTTGGCGATCGCAATCTTATTCTCTCGTTGGTTGAACTCGATCATGAGTGGGGTGTTCCCACGATCTATTTCGTGCCGTTGCTCGCTGGCGATGGGGCCATTGCGGAGCGCGATGCCACGGCCCACACGCAGATCTTGCGATGGATGGTTGATGGATTTGCCGAAGAGCGAAGGATCGACGGCGAGGGAGTATGGTCGTGGCGAAAGATTGGGAGTGAACTCCCGGAGACTACTGACCTCTCTGAGGATGCCATCCGCCTGATTACCGCAGAGCAGAGCAACTCCAGCATTATCTTTGGCGATGCCGCAATCGGTAAGTTGTTCCGACGTGTACAGTCCGGAGTAAATCCCGATCTCGAGATCGGTGAGCATCTGATGCATATCGGCACCTTCGCCCATTCGCCCGCGCTGTTCGGTGTGGTCGAACTGGAATTTCATGGTCAGCGATACGATATAGCCGCATTGCAGGAGTTCGTTCCGAATGTCGGTGATGGCTGGAGCTGGCTGCTTGGTGAGTTGGAGACGGAAGGACCGAATCCAGAACTCATCGCACAGATCGGATTGCTCGGCACCAGAACTGGTGAACTCCACTTGGCCCTCGCCACAGACGATGGGAACGATCAATTCACTCCAGTTGCAATAGGTGAGGACGAAGCTCAAGCCATCATCCGTCGCATCATCGGCGAGATGGAAGGCTCGGTCGAAGGGCTCACGCATCATCTGCCGCCTCACGAAATCGAGCGATTGCATAAGGCACTCGGCGCCATGATGGGTGATGCCTGGAGCATGGTGGGCACCTCGCTGATTCGTGTGCATGGCGATTACCATCTGGGCCAGACCTTGCGCACAAAGAATGACGATTTCGCCATCATCGATTTCGAAGGCGAACCCAGCCGCTCAATGGATGAACGACGTCAAAAGCTGCCGGCACTCAAAGACGTTGCCGGCATGCTGCGCTCCCTGGATTACGCCGGTGCGACGATGATGCAACGGACGGATTCCGACGAAGAGCGCGCCGAGATCGCTGCCTGGGTGAAATTGGCGAGCGATGCCTATGTCTCCGGCTGGCAAGCGGCCATTGCCCACAACCAGCACAAACTCATTCCCGAGAATGAAGAAGCGTTCCAGAGCGTTCTAAACCTCATGATCGCCGAGAAGGCGCTCTATGAATTGCGATATGAAATGAACAATCGACCCGATTGGCTTTGGATTCCTCTGGACGCCCTGTTGCGTCTTGTAAGCACAGAGGAGACTGAGTAATGGGCTCGCTGGTTCTCGATTTTCTGCTCATCATCGTCTTCCTGATGATGACACCAATCGGTTTCTATCGTGGTGGTGTGCGTGAACTCTGTGTTTCCGCTGGACTCATGCTCGGCATTCTGATGTCGCAATCGTGGGGAGCCCGTTGGGGTGTCTTTTTCGAGCGCATGTTTGGTATGAATGAGGGCTCGGCTGCATTTCTCATGAGCGTGGTGATCACCTTCGGCATCACCGGTTTGATCGGATATGGTGGCAGTGCCGCATTTGCCTGGCGACCTGGTCCCGGCGGCCGACTCTATGGCGCATATCTCGCGCTGTTCAATGCCATGGTCGTGGCCGGATATCTCATCAATCTTTACGGGCTTTATATTGTTCCGAGCCTCGATGGCGATCCGGTGACGGATGGCATCATCTCTCGCGCATTGAGCCAAGGCTTCGGCTACCTGTTGCTCATCGCGACCATCGGTGTAGGCATCGCAACTATCTTCGGCATGTTCGTGAGGGATAGGGCAGAGGATTCCCCTTCGTGGCAACCTCCTGCACCACAGCTTTATCAGCCAACCTCAACCACACGCCCGTACCGCGTGGAAGAGTCGGAGCCCGTGCAGCGAACGTCGTCCGAGCCTGTGCGCATTCTGGAAGTGAAAGAGTGGGAGAGTCAGGCTGAAGAGCCGCGACCAGATCCATCCACATATGGCTCTGGTTGGCGTCAAACCTGGCCGGATGGATCGCCTGCCAAACAGCGCAATACCCGAAGTGCCGGTCGAACCCGACCCACGTCGTCCGAGGCCAGCCGCAGCGAGGACACCAGTGAGTCACGCAATGTGTTGGCCGATTGGATGAAGGATCAGGACCAAAGCTGATCTCGCCTATACGAGATGGATTCTGTACCCAGCTCGACTCGAATTGGATCGTTCCAGAACACCTGCATCTGATTCACAGGCACCGCACGTTTGCCTTCATTGCAGACGAGCAAGGAAGGGGACACCTTGCCAGTGAGATCGGCATTTGCTGCATCTGGTACGACCAGAACGTCCGGCGATGAATGAGACGGAGGCATTTTCGCCTTGGCGCTCCCAAGAAGCACCGCCGACACTTTTCCTCGAGCGACGCCAACCGAAAACGACGGTTGATTGAGGGCATCCTCATCTCGCGCGGACTCATCGATCCACACGGAGAGCTGCATACGATCCCCGAGCCCGAGCGTTGCGTGGTCCATCACAACGTCGTTCACCCCCTGAATGGGCGGGAGTGTCATATCGCTCTGGAGGCAGAGCGTGTGGGCGCTCTCAAGTGGCAAAGACTCACGCGCTGCACGACTCGCCAGAACCAGATGGGTAGCCACGAGAACATCGATGCGTTGATTACCAATGGTCGAAATACCGGCAGCGTTCCTTAGCAAGCCTTCGTTTGGTTCGCCCAGCACGAACAGGACACGTTCGCTTCCGGTATCCACCAAAACCAACATGGATTTTCCGGCGCCAATTGCGCGCAGGCTCGCTTGCAGGGACAGCATCTGACTCCCCACTACGCCGATCGCCGATCCGCAGGCAATTGCTGAAGCACTGCTGGCGATGAGTCGGCGTCGAGAAATCATGGGAGAAGCTCGGGTGCTGGCGGAGTTGCCAGGAAATCTGCCACAACGATCCGAATATCCTCAGTCAGTTCTGCTTGCAGGTGTTCCGCCCATGTCTCGGCGATTGATCGCGTTTCCGCGATCGCGTACATTGCGGGTCCCGCACCGGAGAGGTTGGCGGATTCGGCGACCTCGAGGAGCGTTCGCTCGACCGTGGTCAGTTCCGGCATCAGTTCCATTGCCGGTCGAGAGAAGCTGTTTTTCAAGCGATTGGGCAGTGGCGCATTATGGCTGATGGCATGCACAAGAGGATCGATGTCTGCGGTGCTACCGAAATCTTCAGTTTGAAGCGCTCCATAGAGCGCGCCAGTCTTTGCGCCGACTCGAATCTCCGGGATGGCCAGCACCACATGGCCTTGTGGAGTTGGCAGCGGTTCCAGTTCCGATCCAGTTCCATTTGCTCGCGCCGTGGCTGCGCCGAGAAAGAAGGGACAGTCGGCCCCAATCTCGGCTGCGATCTGTTGAAGTACCTCTCCTGGCAGCGGCTCATCGTACAAGGCGTTGAGAGCACGCAGAACGGCGGCCGCATCGCTACTACCACCGCCAATTCCGCCTGGTGACGGCAGATTCTTCACGATATCGATATGCCAGTTTGGTGCCACATAGGCTTCATCGCACCAGAGTTGAATTGCCTTGGTCATCAGGTTCGAATCAATCGGCACGTCGTCCATACCGCTGATCGAAATGCCGGAAACAACTCCCGGCGTTACTGTGATCTCATCGGCAAAATCAATCATCGCCATGATCGTGTCGATGTTGTGATATCCATCGTCACGTTTCCCGAGCACGGCAAGACCAAGATTCAGCTTTGCTGGCGCAAGAATGCGGACTGCATTCATGGCAGCGCCTCGGCGATTCGAAGCCATTCGTCCACATTCAGGGTTTGTGGGCGACGCATCGGATCGATCTCAATCCCCGTCAACACCTCGTCGAGTTCCTTTTTGGGGCGATCGAGTCCCATGCTGAGACCATTGCTCAGGGTTTTTCGTTTGCGCTGAAAAGCCATTGTCGCCAACTCAAACATGCGTTCGCGTTGATCATGCGTGCCTCGGAGTTCTGGTCGCGTATCCATCCGCACTACTGCCGATTCGACCTTCGGTGGTGGTGTAAATACTCCCGGAGGCACAATCATCACGATGTTGGCATCGGCGTACAAATCCGTCGCCAATCCGAGCAGGCTCATATCGCCTGGCTCGGCGGTCATCCGCTCCGCCACTTCCTTTTGCACCATCACTGTCATACGCGTCGGCGGATGCTTGGATTCCATCAGATTGCGGAGGATCACGGTCGCCACGCTATACGGCAGATTCGCGGCTACCTGATATGGCTTTCCAGCCGTAAGTTCCTCAGGCTCGATGTAACGGGCATCCTGCTCTACGAGGGTGAAGCTTGGTTGATCGGCGAGCTCCTTGCGGAGGAGGGCGGCAAGCTCGCGATCGAGCTCGACCGCAGTTAGATGCGCCCCGGTGGCGAGGATCTCGCGCGAGAGAATCCCCATGCCTGGGCCGATTTCGATGACGAGATCATCTGCGCCGATCTCGGCGAACTCTACGATCTCTTCCACAACCGCCGTCTCGGTGAGGAAATTCTGCCCCATCGATTTCGTGGGTTTGATGCGGTTTTGCTTGAGTAGCGCCTTCCATTCATCGCTTGTTCTTTGGAGTTTCTCGGTCATGGTGCCACCCAGTTGAGCGCTTTTGGCGCGATTTCGAACATCGATGGCTGCTCGGAGAGCAACTCGCCATCGGCCTCGAAGTATGGAGCGGATACGGGTTCGATCTCAATAGTTCTTGAGTGCCAGCGTGTGAGCGCCGGATGCTCCCGAAGCTTTCCGGCCTTGAGCTTGCCAAGCTGCAGTGCCAGATCACCGAGATTCGCATTGTGGATCACCACGATATCCATGAGCCCGTCGCTCGCGTCCGCATCGGGAGCGAGATATACTCCGCCGCCAAACGCACTGCCATTACATGCTGCGAGGAGAAGAGCATTATCAATAGTGACTGGCGTGCCATCCACCCGCATGCTCAACGGAAACGGACGTGGTGGCACGAGCGCAACCCCCGCCCCGAGAACATACCCGAGCGAACCGAGCACGCGGGGGATTCTTTTCGCGGTACGGACCGCCGTCGCACTGAGCCCGAAGCTGGCGATATTGATGGCGTATCGCTCTACGCCATTCCTCAGGGTTACCTTGATGAGATCGATCGCCTCGCCAGTGGCCATCTCGAAGTGGCCATTGGCAAGTTGGTTCTGCTGCCAGGAATCCAGCGTGCGGGCGGTATCCTTACCTCGTCCGGTAGGCACAAAGGCCAGCGGCAGCATCGGGTTCTCGGAGAAGGCAATCGCATTGACTGCCGCGTTCAGTGTGCCATCGCCACCAACCACGATCACGCGATCGATCGAGGGCGCCCGGTTTCGAAGTTCGATCTCGAAATCCGGCTGTTTCAAACAATCGATCACTTCCAGATCGTGATTGTGAGAGGCGAGCGAAGTCACCACCTGACCCACCACCCGTGCCGCGGTGCGCTTGCCTGATTTTGGATTGAAAACAATGGTGATGCGCATGTGGACCGATCTGTTGGGCGCCGGATAGATTGCTGAATATTCTACAATCCTATCGCCCAATGATGGGCTGAACCACAGGAGTACAGAACGTGGAAATTTCGTATCGAGATTCTGAGGAGAGCAAGCAGGCGGGCATCACGTACCACCTGGCCATTGTAGAAGAGTGGGAGGCACAGAAGAGCGGTGAATCCTACATCCCCGGAGCCTATGAAGCCGATGGTTTCATTCACTGCACCGATGGCCTGGATCTGCTGACAAACGTCGCCAACATGTTCTATCAGGGCAGCGCAGATGCACGCACGATTCTGGTTCTGGATGTGAGCAAAATCGAATCCGAGATCAAATACGAAGATCCGGATCAGACGTTCCCGCACATCTACGGTCCGCTTAACACTTCGGCCGTGATTGCCGAACTACCGGTCGAGCGGAACGAAACAGGTGTGTTCACCAAACTCGGATAGAACGCACTCAATCAGAATCCCCGGAGTCATGCACGTACGTACGAAAAGTTTGTTGATTCTTTCACAAATTGCGTGACTTCCGAATTATGTGTGGTGTAAGATTGCTTTGATGTGTCGCCATGGCAATGGCGATTTTCTTTGTAGCGAGGAGCAACGGCGCTCTTTCGTCGCAAGTGCAGCGGTACACCAGCCAAAATCGTGGGAGGCTGGGTACATCCGGGGATTCCGATTCATTCTCAAACATCCGGGCTGCACCTATCCAAAGGCTGAACTTTATCGTGGCAATTGCACTGGATTCTGGTCGCTTCAGGGGTGGATTTTTCGGAATCCGACTTCCGAGGGTGTTTCGATTGATGGTTGATCATATCGACGAGGCAGCAACAGATTTTGTTTGGCGACGTGGCAAAAACTTCATTTGCCTCAGTCGTGCAGGCGATTCCTGGAGTGTGAAATACCAGCGCGCCAGCCGATTGCTTGGTCCAGCCAATGTGCAGTACCAGGCCACTCATCGCCAGGCCAAGCTTGCCGCATGGGATGTGATGGCTCGGGTCATTAATGCCTGCCACGATGAGGACGAAGGTCTGGAAGTCGCCATGCGTGCCGCCCAGTGGATGCGTCGCACCTCTGCCGCGGATACCAGTGCCTGAATTACCTGAGGTCGAAACAGCAAGGCGGCTGAGTGAGGAATACCTCGTTGGCCGCACAGTAACTGCTGTTGAGGTACACCTCCCCAAGATTCTTCGCGATTCCCCAATTCCCAATGAATCCCTGCTTGTTGGCGCAACGGTTGTTGCTGCTCGTCGACGTGCCAAGGTATTGACGCTCGATTTCTCGAACGATCTTTCGTTGATGCTGCACTTCAAGCTGGCCGGCCAGTGGGCAGTGTTTCTGCCAAATGGCGAGCGCAAAGTGGCCGGGCACCCACATCCCAAACCGGATGGCGAGTATCCACACAAGGCGACTCACGCGAAAATCACGTTTGATGACGGCACCATCGTGTTCTACTCAGATATCCGCCAGTTCGGCTGGTGGCGAATCATGCCGACCGACGATGTTGAAGAGGCCCTCTCTTTGTTTGGATACGGTCCGGAAGCGGTGAGTGATCTCGATGTCAACGATCTCGCCGAGAAGATGGGGCGACGTGGCATTCCGATCAAGGCGCTCTTGCTGGATCAATCCTTCATCGCAGGGTTGGGGAACATCTATGTGGATGAAGTGCTCTGGCGAGCGCGCGTTCATCCCGCATCACCGGCCAATTCATTGAGCACCGTGAAACGCCGTGCGATCATCCGCGAAATACCGGATGTGATGGCGGAAGGCATCCGTCAGGGCGGAGCGAAGATCATCAACAACATCGCCCATCCCGTAAACGATTTCCCCTCCATCCATGCCCGCGAAGGCGAGGCATGTTTGCGATGCGGCTCCATCATCCAGAAAATCCGGGTGGCCCAGCGCGGTACCTACTTTTGCCCCAAATGCCAAAAGCTCCCCAAATCGTCCTAGACGAATGGGGAGCTTTTGCTAACGGTATCTGAATCGGACTACGGGCGGAAATCGCTCTCCGGAGTCATGGTGCGCACGAACTCGGCGATCACCTGAGCGGCGGATTCCAGATCCTGCAGGCTGATCACTTCGCTTGGGCTGTGCATGTAGCGGTTCGGAATCGAAATGAGTCCCACTGCCACGTTAGCACCCGAACGGATGATGTTATCGGCATCAGTACCGGTACGAAGTCCGCTCGCCTGTACCGGCGCATTGATTTCCAGCTTCTTTGCAGCATCGCGCAAGCCAGCGAACACGGTTGGTGTTACGGACGATCCGCGTCCGAGAACCGGACCACCGCCCACGGCGATCTCGCCATCGCTCTTCTTGTCGGCTCTCGGATAATCGGTGGCGTGGGTCACATCGATCGCAATGGCGACCTGTGGCTTTACGTGCCAGCTGAGAGTGGTGGCACCTACGAGACCGATTTCTTCCTGGGTTGCCGCAACGCCAATCACATTCACAGCAGGTCGGTTCTCAGCCAGAATTTGGGTTGCGCGATAGGCAACATAGGCACCGGTGCGGTTATCCATGCTGCGGCTCGCCCAGAGATCGTCGGTGAGTTCCACCGGCTCGCCCTGAATCACCGCCGGATCGCCGATGCTGATGAGAGCAGTGGCTTCGTCGCGATTTTTCGCGCCGATATCGATCCACATGTCCTTCATCTTGGTCGGCTTTTCGCGATCAGCAGGAGTCAGCAGGTGAGCAGCCTTCTTGCCGATAACGCCCTGCACATCGCCATCGTTACCGGCAATGACAATGCGCTGACCAACCACAACCTGATCGTCCCAGCCACCGATTTTGTCGAACCACACGAAGCCGTTCTCATCGATGTGGGTGACGATGAAGCCGATTTCATCGATGTGACCTTCGATCACCACCGCGAAATCACTATCTGCAGTGCCTTTCACAAAGGCGTAGCTGTTGCCGAGGTTGTCCCAATCCATAGAATCCGCCCATGCCCCGGCGGCTTCGCGCCAAACACGCGTTGGTGCCTGCTCGAAACCGGACGGACCGGGAGTGGTGATGAGCTTGCGGAAGAAGTCCTTGTTTGCTTGATCCATTCGTTAAAAATCCCTTCGTATATTGGCGAATAGCACTGCAGATGAGGTTACCACCTTGACATGCAGACTGGTACTGGCGTAACTTGCACACAAGTCAATATGCCAACAGGCGTTGATCGGAACGAGTACTTGTCGCCACGTGGACGTTAGCGAATCGGGGATGGTGAAAGCCCGAGCGGAAGCGGACAAGGAATGGATCCGGGAGTTGTGCTCCGAAAGGTCGGATGAGCAATCGCTCATCGCGAGTAGGCGGCACCGGTGTCTCCACCGTTATCAGGAGCCTCGTATCGAATGCATGTGCATTCCGTACGACAGAGTGGCTGGTGCATGTGGCATCAGCAACGAGGGTGGCACCGCGGCGGCATTCGGCCTCCGTCCCTTTATGGGATGGGGGTTTTTCGTTTTCCTCCACGGTTAGCGGCAAAGGACGCATTATGACCACAGTTACCAGGAATCCGCAGAAAGTAACACCATCGCTCAGCGATGTGCAGCGCATTGCCAGCGAGGCAGGCGAGGATATTCAAACCGTCCCCATTTACCGCGAGGTATTTGCGGATATGGAAACTCCGGTTTCCGTCTATCTCAAGCTGAGCAACGGCACCCAGACTCCGGGATTCATTCTGGAATCTGCCGAAGGTGGCACCCAGATTGGACGTTACTCGTTCATCGGTGCCGGACAGATCGCAACGATTAATCTGCGTGATGGTCAGTTGCAGATCGATGGCGACTTACAGACCGACCTCTCGACATACGAGGATCCGCTCGATGCCATCGCGGAGCTGATTGCTCCGTTCAAAACTCATGCGACCGATGATCTCCCACGCTTCACCGGTGGAGCTGTCGGCTATCTTGGATACGATGCGATTCGCCGCTTTGAGCCCCGAGTGCCGAAGCATGAACAAGCAGGGCTCGGCTTCCCGGAGGCGCAATTCCATGTCGCCGATACGTTAGTAGTGTTCGATCACCTGCAGCGTGTGCTGAAGGTGGTGAGCCATGTGCGCCTGAAGGATCCTGCCGGACTCGATGCCGCCTACGACGACGCGGTCACCCGCATTCACGATGTGATCGATCGACTCAACGAGCCGTTGCCGGAGTACCCGCTGAGCGGCGAGCAGCCATCAACCTCTGTGCAGGATCGCCGCCGACCGAACATGACTCCATCCGCCTACAAAGAGATGGTGGAAAAGGGCAAGGAATACATCCGCCAGGGAGATATCTTCCAGGTGGTGTTGAGCCAGCGCGTGGATGTTGATACGCCAGCGCATCCATTCTCCATCTATCGTGCTCTGCGCACCGTGAACCCCTCGCCATACATGTTCTATCTCGATTTTGGTGAGCATCAGGTAGTTGGAGCATCGCCTGAGCTGCTGGTGCGCCTGGAGGATGGCGTGGTCAGCAATCACCCCATCGCCGGTACCCGACCTCGTGGAGCCACCACGGCGGAAGACAACGCCAATGCCGCCGATCTGATCAGTAACGAGAAAGAACGCGCCGAACACATCATGCTCGTGGATCTCGGCCGCAACGATATCGGCCGGGTGAGCAAACCGGGAACGGTGCGACTGCCGAAACTGATGGAGATCGAACGCTTCAGCCATGTGATGCATATCGTTAGCAATGTGGATGGCGATATCCGTGACGATCTCACCGCAGTCGATGCGCTACGCGCATGTTTCCCGGCGGGAACTGTATCTGGCGCCCCGAAGGTACGAGCGATGGAGATCATCGCCGAACTTGAGCCAGATGCGCGTGGAGTCTACTCAGG
>JAFAEA010000033.1 GCA_023424355.1 Chloroflexota bacterium
CAATCGGCGCGGTGGTGAGACTGGCGAGATCCCAGAATCCCTTCTCGTTCAGGTGGCTGACATCCAGCATGATGCCAAGCAAGTTGCAGGCGCGCACCAGCTCTCGACCGCGATCGGTGAGACCAGGTCCCGTATCCGGGCTCTGGTTGTGACCGAACGGAACGCCGTGCGCGAAGATGTTACTGCGGCTCCATACCGGTCCGATCGAGCGCAGGCCGGCATTGTGATACATCTCCAGCGCGTAGAAGTTCTCATCGATCATCTCGGCGCCCTCAAAGTGCAGAATCGCACTCATAACACCCGCTTCGACGTTCTCTTCGAGATCCTCAGCGAAGGTAATGATGCTGAGCGGATCGTCTGTCCATGCGTGACCGTCCTCGCGGTCGAGTTCGTGGAGCATGGTGCCGCCACCAGCCTCGAGATTCAGGAGTCGGGCGATCATGGCGTTGGTGAACATCTGGGCGTAGGCAAGGCTCGGGCTGCCATTCTCATCGGCGAGTTGCACGCCGTTAATGGCGCTGCCGAGAATCGATTCCAGATTCGGAGCCCACGTATCGCCTGGTGTCGGGACGAAGCAGGCGAAGAATCCGCCAACGAGTCCGCCCTTGTTCGCGCGGGGCGCATCAATGTGGCCAACATCGCCCTCTTTATAGAAATCTCGACCGGTGCTGAGCAGGCTCAGCAGGGTATCGTTATGGCCATCGAAAATCGGAATCATGTTTTGTTCGCTCACAGTTACTCCTTTGCGTTAGGCACATAGTAGCGCCGTTGCGTGCGGTGTTTCCGGTATCATGCATGAGATATACAAGTTTGGCACGTAAGCGCCAGAGAGAATTTGTATCCGGCAGCACGTTTTGCCGGGTGTAAGAAAGGGATTACCGAATGAGTCAGGGAATGCTGAGCGGCAAAACCGCTGTTGTGATGGGCGTCCAGAATCAGTGGAGTATCGCCTGGAAGATCGCGACTGCGCTTTCGGAAGCCGGTGCCGATGTGGCGATTACCTATATCGATGACCGTGCCAAGAAGAACGCCGAGAAGCTGGCGGAAACCGTACCTGGCATGCGCACCTATGTGTGCAACGTCAGTAACGACGACGAAATGGCTGCTCTGCGCGAGAGCCTGAAGGCCGATTACGGCAAGCTCGATATCCTCATTCACAGCATCGCCTACGCTCCGGCCGCCGAGCTGACCAATCGATTCCTCGAAACCACCCGCGAAGGCTTCAACATCGCCCTCGAAACCAGTGCCTTCAGCCTGGTGGCGGTTGCGCGCGAGCTCACCCCGATCATGAGCGAAGGTGGCAGCATCGTTACCCTCACCTACCTCGGTTCCGATCGCGTGTTCCCGAAGTACAACGTGATGGGTGTGGCCAAGGCAGCGCTCGAAAGCTGCGTACGGTACCTCGCCGCCGATCTGGGCGAGAGCGGTATCCGCGTGAACGCGGTGAGCGCCGGCCCGATCAAGACCGCCTCTGCCCGCGGTATTCCGGGCTTCAGCAGCATGCAGGAGCAGGCTGTGGAGAAGGCACCGCTGGGTCACGTGTTCACTCCGGAGCACGTCGCCAACATGACCGCATTCCTTTGCAGCGATGGCGCAGCCGGTATCACGGGTGATGTGATTCTGGTGGATGGCGGTTACCACGCGATGGGTGTGTAGCAACCGATCACGATCGCCGGTAGAGGAGGAGCTTGTCTCCTCCTTCATGAGGGCAGATAAACTGCCCTTCTACCGATGCCTCGGCCCCCGATTTTCGGATCGGGGGTCGCCGCGTTTACGCCGTCACACCCGGACAACCCGGTCTGCGGACCGGGGTCCGGGTCTACGTGTCCTGCAGCGGCAATGTGATTACCCGGCTCGCGAGATGCTTGCTTTGGGCGACTCGCTGAACGTTCTGTAAATCGGAAGACCAAATCTTCTGGTCCAACGCATCCCCCGAAAGTCCTCGATGGAGGTGGCGCTCTTTAAGCCTGCGGTATACAACATCATCCGGTGCTTCCAGGTACCACACGTCGTCGAGGAGTCCCGGAATCTCTCTCCAGGGTTCTGAGGGCAACAGCAGGTAATTTCCTTCAACGATGATAAATCGGTGCTCGGGCTGGATAACGATCGCTTCAGCAACGGGTTCATCCGTCTCACGATCGAATCGAGGAGCGGTAATCACCTTGTCGGAGTCATGACGAATACGGGTGATCAGGTCCACAAACCCGGCGGCGTCAAACGTTTCCGCGTCACCTTTTCGCTCCCACAAGCTCAAATCGTGGAGCTCCCGATTGGTTTTGTGAAACCCATCCATAGGCACAACGATGACCGTTTCGGGCGCCAACAGAGTCTCCAGTTCCCGACGAAGGGAATCGGCAAAGGTGCTCTTTCCCGCCGCGGGACCACCGGTAATTCCCAACAAGAATCGACTGCCGGGTAACTGCGCCAAGCGCGTGACCAGCTCTTGAGCGAGCAGTTGGACGGTGGCCTGATACGTGGGTTGTGGCACGAATTGTTTCGTCATGGACATCCTGATACAGAAACAACGTTGGCACGAGTGCTGCTACGTACCACTATCGGTTATCGACAAAGATTTGCCGACCAACGACGAAACGAAAGGCACATGCACATGTTCAGTTCCATCGCCAATCTCGCACTTCGCGCAATTCCCGGTGCGTACATTCTCAATTCCGGAATCAACAAATTCGGAATGGATGAGGGCACCATCACCTACCTGCGCGATGAAGCTGCCAAGGGAATGCCGATGTTTGCCGATATGGCGCCGGGTGATTTCCAGAAGGTTCTCGGTTTTGGCGAACTCTCCGTGGGCGCTGCGCTTCTACTGCCAATGGTGCCGAACCGTCTCGCCGGTATGGCGCTGGGAACCCTGAGCGCGGCCCTGCTGAGCAATTACTTCAGCGACCCCACCAAGACGCAGGCAGATGGCATCCGCCCGAGCGCCGAGGGCACTTCGCTGGCGAAGGATTCGTGGTTGATGGCCATTGCCATCGCACTGGTACTCGGCAAGTAAGGGCCGGAGCACCCAAGGGTCAGACCGGAGCTAATGGTAGAAGGGCAGTCACACTGCCCTTCCCCTGGCGGAGACAAGCTCCGCCGCTACCGATGAATCTCTCTCCGATTCGTGTATCGGGATCCGTCGCGTTTAGCCCGCCAATCCGGCCAACGACCGCTCGAACGATTTCCACAATTCTTCCGTCGGTTCAACACCGATCGACAAGCGGACGTATCCCGGCACGACCGCATCACCCCATCGGGCACGACGTTCGGCTGAGGTGTGAGTGCCACCAAAGCTGGTGCTGGGAATCACATACTCCGCATTGGAAATAAACTGCTCCGCGAGTTCCTCACTGGCGAACGTCACACCCATCACGCTGCCGAAGCGCAACAGCTGCCGTTTAGCGATGTCGTGTTGTGGATGGCTTTCCAACCCCGGATAGCGAACCGATTCAATTGCCGGATGTTCCTCAAATCGACCGGCGATGAGTCCGGCGGATTCGCACATACGGCTGTACCGAACTTCAAACGTGTCCAGGCTGCGGTGAACTTGCCATGCCTCGAACGGACCCGGGGTAGCACCGACCAGCTTGCGCCAATCGAGGGCCTTGGTGATGAGCACTTCGTTGCGAGATGCTATGTGTCCGAAAAGCACATCCGAATGACCGCCGATCGATTTGGTATCGGCAGAAACCACGACATCGGCACCAAAGTCGAACGGTCGTTGCCCCAATGGAGAAAGCGTGGTGTTATCGACCACGGCAATCGCGCCGGCCGCATGGATCTTCTCGATCACAATGCCAAGATCGCAAATCTCCAGTTTGGGATTCGATGGGGTTTCGATCCACACCAGATTGAAGCCGGTGAAATCCTGATTTATGTACTCCACGGTATCGCACAACTGCACCTCGATACCGTTAGGAGCGAGGTAGTTCTCGGCGATCGCGCGGGTGGTGTAATAACCATCGCTCGGCAGCAACACCTTGTCGCCGGAGTGAAGATTCGGCAGCAGCACGGCGGCAATGGCAGCCATGCCGGATGGGAAGGTGACGACAGTCGCATCCTCGAGGATACCGAGCGCTTCTTCCAACGCATCCCACCCGGGGTTGGTCCAACGGCCGTACTGATGTCGCTCGACAGGCATGCCCGGAATCAAATACGTACTGGCTGGGGTGATGGGCAAAGCCACAGGATCTCCCGCAGAGAGACCAGAAATGCGATGATGCGCCATCTGCGCGATACGTTCGTCCATGCTCGATTCCACCTCGAAATCCCTTCTACGATTTCAAACTGAGGCAAGTGTAGAAGCCGCGGTTGGTCTGCACATCGGTGCAATCGCACAGCTTTGCACCGTATGCGGGTCACAATTTGGTCAGATTGCACAATGGCGATCTAACGAGAAGCTTTTGGTGGAGTTGTCCGCAATGGTGCGCAATCCCACGCCATCTGCACGAGTTCCTGCAGACGGGTTTCGTCGATGGCATCGAGTCGAACAATCACCGTGTGGTAACCGTCGTAATGATCGGTGGTGAAGAATATTTCCGGTTCTCCTTCGAGGAAAGCCTGTTTATCGTCCAGATCAGCTACACGAAAGAGGTACTGATCGTACCGAGGCACGCGTGCCTTCTTTGGATGTACGCGTTCGGGATACGGCCAGATCATGTTTTTGTCATCGCGCTGGAAAAAGTAGCTCTCCTCACCCTTCTCGGTGACTCCCGGAAGTTCAAGTGCGATTCGGCGGAGATCATCTTTGGTAGTTGCCATGGTTGAGCCCTCACGATGCGTACCGGAATGCAATGGCAGTTGGAAAATCGACGATGGGATCGCCACATCTTTGCCATAACTATTTTGCTCATTCACCCTATAATTGCAGAAAGATCAGAAAAGCGCGCTACGAGGCCTGTATGACCCAGCAAATCCAGATTCCGAAACTCTTCCGCTACCTGTTGCTCTTCATGGTGTTGGGCATGGGCGTGGCCTCTGTTTCGGCTCAATCCGATACGCCGAATGTAGCCGTGATCGAGATCGATGGCACCATCACCCCGGCCATGGCCAGCTATGTTGAAAGCAATATCAACAAGGCAGAGCGCGACAATGTGGATGCGATTGTGCTGCGTATCGATACCCCGGGCGGACTCAGCACCGCCATGGACGATATCGTCACCTCCATCATCGAAAGTGACGTCCCCGTGATCGCATGGGTTGGTCCCGGTAATGCGCGCGCAGCCAGTGCTGGTGTGTATATCACCTACGCCAGCCACGTGGCCGCTATGGCACCAGGAACCAACATCGGTTCAGCAAGCCCGGTGTCATCAGATGGCTCGGAAATGACCGATACCATGGAGAACAAGGTGATGAACGATGCGGTAAGCCGCATTCGTAACCTTGCCGAACTCCGGGATCGCAACGAGGAATGGGCGGTTTCGGCGGTGCGCGATGCCGATAATATCACCGCCACCGAAGCACTGGAAATGGGTGTGGTGGAGTTCGTCTCGCCAGATATCCCTACCCTGCTCAATGATGTCGATGGCACCACGGTCACCATGGACAACGGCGAGAACATCACCCTGAACACTGCTGGCGCATCGACCGAGAATCTCGGCATGAATGCCTTCGAGCACTTCCTCCAGCTCATTTCAGATCCGACCATCGC
>JAFAEA010000126.1 GCA_023424355.1 Chloroflexota bacterium
TCAATCACCGCCCATGGCAGTTGCTCCACCGTTGTTGCCCGGAACGCAATGTATGATCCCGCCGAGATCACCGATCCCAGGAGCACGATGCCACTCGCGAACACGAGGAAGGCTTGTGCAATCACCGACCAATTTGCAGGGAAATCCGCACGGGTCACACCCAACACAAACACACTCAGGCCCACCAACACATTCACGATTTGGAACAACGATACATACCGAAATGTCACCTGGAACTGGGTATTCACCGGACGGATGAGGAGTAGATCGAGATCGCCCTTTTCGATATCGCTGGAGAGTTGCAGCACGCCATTGCCGGCGATCAACTCGTACAAGGAGATAGCCGTGCGATACAGCCCTACAAGTGCGATAGTTTCGCCACGAGTCCAGCCATCCAGCGTAACCGTGAACTCAAAGAGCAGCAGCATCGGCAGCACGGTAACGATGGTTTCGACGATGCCTACAATCGCCAGGGCGATGAAGTTGGCACGGTAGTGCGTTTCTCTCGCGATGGCCAGCTGCCAGTAGCGACGCAGAAGTTTGAGGTACATCATCATCAGGCTCCAATCGCGGAGTAGGATCGCAATCCTCGTCGCCAGGTAAACCAGCACAGCCAGCCAAATACACCTGCCCAGAAGGCTTGCATGGCAAATCCGTATGCGATTTCGCTACCCGACAGGGTTCCCAGCAGCACTTCCAACGGAAAACTGAGCATGAACCGAAACGGCTGCCACTCCAGGAAGCCCATCGCCCACGCCGGATACAGCGCCAGCGGCACGAGTTCGCCACTCAGTACCGAGCTGATGACGTGACGTGCCCGCGCGATGCCGGCGTTATCGTCCATCCAGAATCCCAGAGCCCCGATCGCCGTGGTGAGGCAGAACTGGATGAACACCGCCAACAGCAACGCCACCACGAACTGCAGCCACTGAACCACATCGGTTGGCAGCACGAACGCTTGCCGATACACCAGCCACGCCGGCAACAGAAGGAGGGAGATTGCGCCGATTTTCACCGTCTTCTCGGCAATGTTGTTTGCGATGAGGTTGAGCAGATAGCTTCCCGGTCGAATCAGCCAGCTATTCAGCTGTCCTTCACGAATCGCCTGGGCCAGGTATTCGCTGTGCCACGTGGAGGTGAGCACCCGCACGATGGCCAGCATGAGGTAGTAGCTGACAATGAACTCGCGGTCCACCGGCAACTCGGCACCACTGTCTTCAAGACGAAGCCAGATCATCAGTCCAACCAACACCGTCACGGCAGTACTGAGCATGTACACCACAAATTGGACCCGATACATCATGGATGCCACGAGTTCAATGGAGGTAAGTCGCCGCAGAACGCGGAGGTCTGCTGCGTAGTTCATCGTGATTCCTCCACTTCTCGCTGGAAGAATCCGCGCATGACGTCGTCCAGATCGGCATCGGTGACGGAAAGATCCTGAATCGCGCCGAGTTGACCGAGGCGTTCCAGCAGTGAGGAAAGTTCTTCCCTCGCTGATTCCATCACCAACACGGAGCCGTCATCGTCTTCTGCATCAGCGCCAGTTGGTCGATCATCCGGAAGAATCGGTTCGGCGTAGGCCACTCGCACCCGCTTGCGGGGTTGAACCTGCTGCACCAACGCCGGCAGCGAACCATCGAACTGGATTTCACCGTGATCAATCACCATCACCCGATCGCACAGGGCCTCGATATCGTCCATATCATGGCTGGTGATCATGATGGTGGTGCCACGAGTGCGATTGATTTCAGCGAGAAACGAACGCACATTCGCCTTCGCCACCACATCGAGACCGATGGTCGGCTCATCGAGGAACACGATATCTGGTCGATGCAGCAGCGCGACCATCAGCTCCATGCGCATGCGTTGGCCGAGGCTCATTTTGCGCACCTGAATATCGAGCAGATCGCCGACATCCAGCAGGGCGGTGAGCTCGTCGACGCTTTCACGGAAGTCGGCGTCGCTCAGGTTGTACATGTCCTTGTGGAGCAGCAGGGTATCCATAGGGGTGACATCCCACCACAGCATGGTTTTCTGCCCCATTACCAAACTGATACGACGGAGGTATTCCGTTTCCCGTTTCTGCGGCACGTGCCCGAGAACATCGATATCGCCCGATGTGGGATAGAGCAAGCCACTCAGCATCTTGAGGGTGGTGGTTTTGCCAGCGCCGTTCGGACCGAGGAAGCCGACGATCTCGCCGGCACCGATCTCGAACGAGATCTGGTTCACCGCAAGGCGCTGTTGCACTTCGCGTTTGAAGAGACTCTTGATGGCGGAGAAGACTCCGCTTTGCTGTTGATGGAATGTATAGATCTTCTGAAGGTTGTGAATGCAAATGACCGCATCACGAGATTGCATGTGTGTCATGCCATTTCCTGTGTATAAGCCGAATACGCGCCTAATCTCCCGTGTCGTATTGCTATCGACACGATGATCAGGAGCATTTCAGGCCCATCTGCGGAAATGCGAGGTTTGTTGGGGGTGTTAGGCGCCTACACGGATGGGTCGTGAGCGCTAGTTACGTGGAGCCAAGAGAAACCTTTCACATGAATCTGACGGGTGGATTGTACCATCCGGTGACTGCGGCTCTCCCAAACCAGACGTAGGCCCCGGCTGCCGCAGGCGGATGAGGCATAGCCTCACAGCGAAGCGATCCATTATGCCCGGGCTTGGGGACCGATTGCGGAGGCATAGGTCCTCCAATCGAGACGGCCGCTCCAACCCGCCAATAAATGGCGGGCGTACGGAGAATTGCAGAACGCAAAACATCGACAATCTGAATTGAGTTCCCGCCGATCGCCCTGCGGGCGATGTCGACCACAAGGGTCGACGCTACCGGGCGTTGGTAGCGTGACCCCTTGTGGGTCACATCGTGAAGGGAGCGTTGGCCACGCTGATCGCCCGGACGGGATGGCAACCAAGGTGTAGGCCTGGGCTGCGCGCGGAAATCGACCAATTTCGCGCCGACAATCGCGCGCATTGCCCGGGCAAATGGGAACCGATTCCGCCTCGATACTCACCCCGGAGCGGTGCAGGTCCCACCAGCCCGCCCGAAGCGCCTGCAGGCGCTGGGCGAGCCTACCAATCCGCACCTGCGCCAACACGAATCAAGACTCCGGGGACGCTTCCGGAGTAGCACCATCGGGCAAAATCGGGGAATCGCTGACGAGCAGATCGTAATCGTACAGCGGCAGGGTTCCGCCGAGCATATCCAAATCATCGATTCCAGGAAATACATCGAACGCGCCGCCCTCGGCCACACCTTCGGCAACCACGGTTACCGGTGCATCCGATGGCTCAGCCTCGGCGAGGAAGCTGGCGACATCGTTTGCGGTCTGCTGAACGGCCTCGCTGGCTCCGTCTACCCTCACCAAATAGCCCATATTCCCCACCGGCAACACAATCAGCGAAGAATACGGATCGTGCGCTTCCTCGTCCTCGCCGATGTACACCTTGTTGCCTTCCGGCAGTTCATCCAGAGTGGTTTCCGTGAGGGGTTCTCCGTGCCACTGCATGATGGTGGCGGCGATGTCCGGAGAGAGCATGGAGCCCATGACACCTTGCAGCATCATTTCGTTCTCGAACTCCAGCGCCATGATGATCATGTATGCCGGGGTGGCATCGGTCTCTTCAACATCGG
>JAFAEA010000133.1 GCA_023424355.1 Chloroflexota bacterium
CGGTGATGTGCTGGCGCTGGTGCCCGCATGTGCCAGCTTTGGTATGTTCCGTAACGAATTCGACCGTGGCGATCAGTTCCGTACTGAAGTCATGAAACTCCAGGAGACCACCAGTGACCACCAATCCCCGCTCGCCTGAGCTTCTCCCGCCGCCACCGGCAACGTTGCATTTCGTTGGCATCGGTGGCATTGGCATGAGCGGGTTGGCCAGAATCCTAAAGATGTGGGGATACCAGATCTCCGGCTCCGATATCGCGGAATCTGCACAGACCGCGGCGCTGCGTGAGATGGATATCCCGGTAGTCATTGGTCACAATGACCCCGAACTTGCCTCGCAGGCTGACATCATCGTCACGAATAAGCGTGCTGCAGCGAATGCTGCGGTCGAGATCGATGCTGCTGTCGCCAATGGCGCGCGCGTGATCAAGCGAGGAGATTTGTTGGGGATGGCTGCCGCAGAACGATTCGGCATCGCGGTGGCTGGATCGCACGGAAAATCCACCACCAGCGGCATGTTGAGCGTCGCTCTCCGCACGCTCGAGGCCGAACCGTCGTTCGCGGTCGGTGCGATTGTTGCCGCTACCGGTACCAACGCAGAACCGGGCGAGGGCAAGCACTTCGTGGTGGAAGCCGATGAGTTCGATCGCTCTTTCCACGGACTCTTCCCGAATGTGGCCATCATCACATCGGTCGCGTTTGATCACCCCGATATTTACGACGATCAGGATGATTACGACGATGCCTTCGTGGAGTTTGTGAAGAACATCCGCGAGAACGGCACACTCATCGTCGCCGGCGATGATTCCGGAGCAGAGCGGGTGACCGAGCGAATCGCCGATTTGGGCCGGGACGATCTCGCGGTCCAGACCTTCGGCGAAACCAGTGGTCTCGATTGGACGCTTTCCGGTGATGGGAACCGCCGCTTGCTCACTGATCCGAGTGGCGAGGAGCATGTGCTGAATCTGCTCATTCCCGGCAAGCACAATGCCCGCAACGCGGTAGCCGCCATCGCAGCCATCCACGCCTCGGGATTCTCGATTGAGGATGCGATTCGGGGAGTCGAGAGCTTCACCGGCATCGGGCGCCGCTTCGAGTACAAGGGGCAGGTAAACGGTGTGGATGTGATCGACGACTACGCTCACCATCCGGAAGAGATCACGGCGGTTGTCCATGCGGCTCGTGAGCACTACGCCGGTAAGCGCGTGATTGTGGTGCATCAACCTCATACGTACTCGCGTACGTATTCCCTCATGGATGAATTCGCCGAGAGTCTCGATACCGCCGATGAAGTGGTGTTGATGGAGATTTACGGGGTGGGGGAGACAAACGAACACAATATCGCAGCCGTGGATATGGCGGCGAAAATGACCAGCAATGTAGCGATTGTCGATACCCCAAAGCAGGCCGCAGATGCGGTGGTCGATCTCATTGGTACGGATGGCGAGGCTGTTGTTCTCACACTCGGAGCCGGCACCGTGACCCAGGTCGGACCACTCCTCGTATCCGAATCCTGATTCCATAATTGTCCATTCGTGGTAATACTGACTTCCAGGCAATGCAGATTGCCGCGTTCATTCCGATCACACTGAAGGCAAACAGATGAACAATGGCGATACCGAGAACCGAAAAATCCGGGTAGCAGTGGTGTTTGGTGGCAGAAGCGATGAGCACGATGTCTCGTTGCGGTCGGCCCGCACCATCATGGATGCGCTCGATTCGGATCGCTATGACGTGGTGCCCATTGGCATCACCCGCGGCGGCAAGTGGCTGGCCGGCGATGATCCGATGCAGGCCCTCATCGCCGATTCCCCGATGTTTGCCCTTACCGAAGGCGAAAACACCGCCGTTCCCAATAGCGAATGGAAAGTGGAGCCGGTTATCGGTGCCGATGCGCTGATGCCACAGGCCGCGACCGATGGCGTGGATGTGTTCTTCCCGGCTCTGCACGGACCAATGGGCGAGGATGGCACCATTCAGGGCATGCTGGAGCTCGCTGGTGTTCCGTACGTCGGTAGTGGAGTACTGGGTTCCGCCGTGGGCATGGATAAGGCCATGACCAAGGTGATTCTCGAGCAGGCTGGCGTACCTCAACTGCCATGGATTTTGCTTACTAGACAGCAGTGGCAATCGAATCCGGATGCCGTGATCGCGAAGATCGAATCCGCTCTGCCATACCCCGTGTTCGTGAAGCCCGCCAATATGGGCTCTAGCGTGGGTGTGAGCAAGGCGAAGGATACCGCCGCATTGCGGGAAGCGATTCGCGAAGCCACACACTTCGATCGCCGTGTGATCGTCGAGCAGGGCGTGAATGGTCGAGAGCTCGAGATGGGTGTGCTCGGCAACGATTCGCCTATGACATCCGGCATCGGCGAGATCAAGCCGAAGGCGGAGTTCTACGATTACGCCAGCAAGTACCTGGACGATAGCGCCGAGCTGATTATCCCGGCAGATGTTGATCCAGAAATCCAGCAGAACATGGAACAAATCGCCACGGATGCCTTTATCGCGCTCGATCTGGCCGGGCTCGCCAGAGTTGATTTCTTCCTCGAGAACGACACCAATCAGATCTGGCTCAACGAGGTAAATACCTTGCCAGGTTTCACCAGCATCAGCATGTATCCCATGCTGTGGCAGCAGGCGGGAATCTCACTTCCCGAGTTGGTCAACCGACTTGTGGAACTTGCGCTGGAGCGGCATGCTCACAAGCGCTAGGGGTGTACGTTCATATGCTATACTCCAACCATTGTGGATACCTGCCTGTGCAGGTTATTCGATATTTTCGTACGCCGAAAAGGCGACCATTGTAGTCGAAAGACGCACAGCGGTACCGGGCGGTATCGACTCATCGCAAAGTCAGTATGGGTGGTGAAGGGACGATGCAATCCCGAGG
>JAFAEA010000143.1 GCA_023424355.1 Chloroflexota bacterium
TCAAGAACGCCCCGGGAGGGGAAACACTCATTCCGTACCTCATGGCCGTCAGCGTTGTGATGATGATCCCTGTTTTGATCATCTTCGCCGTTGGGCAGCGATATCTCGTAAGCGGTGTCACCATGGGAAGCCTCAAGGGCTAGAAAGTAACAAGGAACCAATTTATGACTCAGCAGGAAACTTCAACTGAAATTCTCGTCGTTGGTGGCGGGCTCGGCGGTGTCGCAGCTGCGTATTCTGCTTGCGAACTCGGCCGCAAGGTGATTCTCACCGAGGAAACCGACTGGATCGGTGGCCAGCTCACCTCGCAGGCAGTTCCTCCGGACGAGAGTCCGTGGATTGAACACACCGGCGCCACTGGTGGCTATCGCCGATTGCGAAACGGAATCCGCGAATACTATCGAAGAAACTATCCGCTTCTGCCGGAACCGCGCATGGATCCGCTACTCAACCCCGGCAAGGGCAATGTGAGCAAGCTTTGCCACGAACCACGCGTTGCGCTCGCCGTGATGTATGAAATGCTCTCGCCATACCTGGCGAATGGTCAGCTCGATATCTGGCTGAACACCATCGCCACCGGTGTATCCGAGAATGGTGACCATGTTTCGGCAGTGGATTTGCTCCGAAAGGATACCGGCAAAACCACCACCGTCAGTGCCACGTACATCATCGATGCCACCGAGCTTGGTGATCTGCTGGAGCACAGCTCGATCGAACAAGTGATGGGTGCCGAAGCGAAATCGGATACCAATGAACTCCATGCTCTGGATGTTGCCGATCCTATGGATCAGCAGGCAATCTCCTGGTGCTTTGCTGTCAGCAATCACGAGGGCGAGAACTGGGTTATCGACAAGCCGCGAGATTACGACTTTTGGCGCGACTACCAGGCAGATTTCTGGCCGAACAAGCAACTCAGCTGGGAGGATGTGCATCCGATCACGCTCGAAACCCGGCATCGAGCGATCTTCCGCTTCCCGGAGCACGAGGAAGATCGCCCATTCTGGCTGTATCGTCGCATCGTAAATGCTGCCTACTATCCGGAAGGTTTCACGGACGATGTCACGTTGGTGAACTGGCCGCAGATGGATTACTGGCTGGGCCCAGTGGTTGGTGTAGATGAAGAAACCAAGGCTAAAAATCTGGAATCCTCGCGCCAACTCTCGCTCTCGCTCCTCTACTGGATGCAGACAGAAGCACCACGCCACGATGGCGGGGTTGGTTACCCGGGACTGAAGATCCGACCCGATCTTCTTGGCACCGAGGATGGACTGGCCAAGTACGCCTACATCCGCGAATCTCGCCGCATCAAGGCCGAGTTCACCGTGCTGGAAGAGCACGTTGGGTTCGAGCAGCGTGAGCAAATGGGTCTGCCACTGGAAGCCGCGGACTTCGACGATAGCGTCGGTATTGGCTTCTATCGTATCGACTTGCACCCCTCTACGGGACTTCGTACTTACGTAGATATCGCCAGCTTCCCGTTCCAGATTCCGTTGGGTTCACTTATCCCGCAGCGAGTCGAGAACCTGATTCCGGCGAACAAGAACATTGGTACCACACACATCACCAACGGATGCTATCGCCTGCACCCGGTGGAGTGGAACATCGGTGAAGCCGCCGGAGCGTTAGCCGCATGGTCGATTGATAAGGGCACCACACCACGATCGGTACGCAACAACGAGCCAGAACTGCGCGAGTTCCAGGGAATGCTGGAATCGAAGCTGCGCATTCCGCTCAAGTGGCCAACTCATCAGGTCAATCACACTCTGCGCTGGGGTCACGGTCATTCCAGCCAATCGCAGGCGCGCTAACCATGAAATCAATTGGAATGGTGGGCGTGAACACATATCACGCCCAGGCGTTCACTCGCATCTTCAACGGACAGGGAGACGATGCTCCAACCGTTCCTGCTGGCCGGATCACACATGTGTGGTCCGGCGAGTACACGGAGCGTCTTGCCGAACTCGAGGGCATGTTTGGTCCCTACGACAACGTGGTTACAACGCCAGAGGAAATGATCGGCGCCGTCGATGCTGTGCTGATCATCGATGATACCGACGGCGGCAAGCGCCACAAAGAGTTGGCCGAACCGTTTCTCCGCGCTGGCATACCGACGTTTATCGATAAGCCGATGACCACTGAACTCGCCGAAGCCGTTGCGCTGTTCGATCTGGCAGAGAGGCACGATGCCCCACTCCTGAGTGGATCGGCACTGCGATTCTCTGCGGAACTCGATGACTACGAAGCGGCTGCTATTGGCAAGCCGAGCGCCATCGTCTCGGTTGGGCCAGGTGAATGGTTCTATTACGGAATCCACGCGGTGGAGTTGGCGCTCACGCTCTCCCCTGCTCGTCCGGTAGCGGTTCAGCGTACGCAAAACGAGCAGAAGGACGTTGTAGTGGTGGAAATGGATGACGAATCCATCCTCACCATCATGACCTTGCGGGATGCCAGGTATATCTTCCAGGCATCGGTGTACGGATCCGAAGGTGCCGCCACGATTGATGTGGAGGATTACCTCGGCTTCTACAGCAACGAGATGAAAGCGGTGGTAGAGATGATCGATTCTCGCCAACCGGCCACCAAACGTGAACAGACCATGGATGTTCTCGGCGTTCTGCATGCTGGCATCCTCAGCGGCAACGAGAACCGACGCGTCGAGATCCGGGAGGTGCTTCCATGAGCAATCTTCCTCGCATCGGTATCGTTGGGCTCGGTTCTATTGGCAAGGCACACATCCGCACCTAGCAAAAGCTTGGCTGCCCGATTGTGGCCCTGGCCGATGTCTCCACCGAAGCGCTGGCAACTCACACGCAGGACCTCGGCGCTGCGGGATTCGCGAACGCCGACGAACTGCTAGCTGGTGCTGACATCGACATTCTCAGTGTCTGCA
>JAFAEA010000169.1 GCA_023424355.1 Chloroflexota bacterium
CGTCCCGATTCGCCACCTGCGTGATCTCGAGGTTGCCATCGCTGGATTCCTCTATCTCCGCCATCATTTGTCCTGTTTGCTCTTCTGGGCCAGCAATCGCGACCGGAATGTCTCGCGGCTCGGCAACGATTCCTGGCCACGAAAACGCTATAACGATCAAAGCGACAATGAAAGCGATCCCGACTGCGACAGCTATTGCGTGTGGTCGTCGGCGATGTGTATCTGATTCCATTTTGAAATTCTCCATCGTATTAGCGGCACACTCTCTAAAAACGAATGTTCGTTCTTTATCCTTTCATGTATGAAAAGTGCGCTACCAAGAGGGACAAAAATGCCGAGAGTTACCGTTGAACACAAGGAAGGCAGACGCGAGGAAATCCTTGATGCCGCAACAACATGCTTTGCCAGCCGTGGATTCCAGGGGACATCGATGGGTGACATCATCGAAGCATCAGGCCTTTCGACGGGTGCAATCTACTCGTATTTCAAGAGCAAACGCGAGATCGCGGTGGCGGTCGCACAGAGAGCGATTGGCACCTATGCGCAATCGGCCATGATCGATTTCATCGAGAGCGAGGAGGACATCGCCAGTCCGTCTGATCTGGTTCGGGTGTTCTTCACCGAGTTCCAGCAGCGGGGGATTCCCGCATCGATCATCGTGCAACTGTGGGGCGAGGCGATAAACGACGATGCGTTCCATACCATGATGCTGGGTCAGGTTGGTGCGCTGTTTGATTCCACCCGGGATGTGATTGCCAGGTGGGGCGTGGTAACTGGCCGCGTAAACGAAGGGAATGCCGGCAGTTGGGCGGAATCCATCATACCGGCACTCATGGCGTTATTTCAGGGGTTTATCGCGCAGAAGGCGTTGTTCCCTGATTTCTCAGAGGATGCTTACCTGGCAGCCATTGATGGACTTCTCATCTCTGCCGAGGGGATGAATCAGTCCTCATAACCGTTTGGATGTGCCTGCATGAACGCCCAGGCACTACCGATCATGTCGTCCATATTGGATCGCACCGGATTCCAACCTACCAGCTCCTGCGCGCGCGTAGTATCGGCGATCAGCGCCGGCGGATCACCGGCTCTTCGTTCGCCGTAATGAACATTGAGTTTCTTGCCGGTCACGCGCTCCACGGCATCAACGATTTGCTTCACGGAGAAGCCATCACGGGTGCCGAGATTCATCGCTCCCAGCGACTTCTCACCAAGCTCTTCAATGGCGCGAATATGGGCATCCGCCAGATCGACCACATGCACATAATCGCGGATGCAGGTGCCGTCTTCTGTTGGATAGTCGGTTCCAAAGACGGTGAAAGCTTCCCGCTTGCCCTGAAGAACCTGGAGTGCCACCGGAATCACATGCGTCTCCGGATTGTGATCTTCACCATGGATCTCGGTTGAGCCGGCCACGTTGAAGTAGCGGAACGCAGCCCAGTTGATACCGTGCTCGCGCTCGAACTCCGGGAAGAATTGTTCCACGATGTACTTCGAGTGGCCGTATGGATTGATCGGCAGCTTCGGATCGTCTTCCTTGACGGGAAGGGACTGTGGTGCTCCATACACAGCAGCAGTGGAGCTAAACACGAACCGTTTGATACCGGCATCACGCGCTGCACAGAGAAGATTGATACCGCCTGCGACATTGGTTTGGTAATAGGCACCAGGATCAACGACGGATTCCGGCACGAGGTGGAGGGCGGCGAAGTGCAGAATGGCTTCGGCGCCCGAATCTGCGACAGCCTTGTTGGTGGCAATTGGATCTCGCAGATCGCATTCGATGAAATCAACGCTATCCGGAATCGCAGCAGTATGGCCGCGGGTAAGGGAATCCAGTGCGACAACATCGTATCCCTTGGCCAGCAATCGCTCGATCGCCACACTGCCGATATACCCAGCACCACCAGTCACCAGAACACGCATATGCATCTCCAATCTCATGAGTTAATCAGTGATCATGGTACACTGCAGAACATGCACCTGACGGCGCAAACCCTCTAAATCTGCACGGAATTTCCGGTGAACTCACAGGAGTCAGAAGAATGGTTGATCTTGACGTATTGATGCAGGCCGACCCGGATGTTGCTGCTGCCGTAGTAAAAGAACAGCAGCGACAGAAGGAAGGCATCGAGCTCATCGCGTCGGAAAATTACGTGAGTCCAGCTGTCCTGGCTGCTGTAGGAACCGTGCTTACCAACAAGTACGCAGAAGGTCTCCCAGGAAAGCGATATTACGGCGGCTGTGAGTACGTAGATATCGTCGAGAACATTGCCATTGAACGTGTCACCCAGCTCTTTGGTGCCGGGTTCGCAAACGTTCAGCCTCACTCCGGCGCCAGTGCGAACCTCGCTGCTTTCTTTTCGCTGTTGAATCCTGGCGACAAGATTCTTGGCATGAACCTCAGCGAAGGTGGCCACCTCACCCATGGCAAGGATGTCAACTTCTCGGGTCGGTTCTTCGAAGCCCACTTCTATGGTGTGGATCACGAAACCGGACTGATCAACTACGATGAGGTTCTGCGCGTTGCCAAGGAAGTTCGCCCGAAGGCGATTATCTCCGGTGCCAGTGCCTATAGTCGCACGATCGATTTCAAGAAGTTCCGTGAGATTGCCGATGAAGTAGGGGCTTATCTCTTCTCGGATGTCGCACACATCGCCGGGCTTATTGCCGCAGGCGAACATCCTTCGTCGGTCGATCACGCTCACATCACCACCTCCACGGCACACAAAACCCTCCGTGGCCCACGTTCAGGTTTCATCATGACCAATGATGAGGAATTGGCGAAGGGAATCGACAAGACGGTCTTCCCGGGAATGCAGGGCGGACCGCTGATGCACGTGATTGCCGGAAAGGCTGTGGCCTTCGGTGAAGCACTTCAGCCAGATTTCAAGGCGTACGCAAAGCAAATCAAGGCCAATGCATCAGCAATGGCAGCCGCCTTCGTCGAGCGCGAGGTTCCGGTCATCACTGGTGGAACGGATAACCACCTCTTCCTCATCAATGTCGATGCATTGGGAGTAAGCGGTCGCAAGGCCGAGCGCGTTCTGGATGAAGTCGGCATCTCCACAAATCGCAACACCATCCCGGGTGAGCAGCGCAGTGCCTTCCAGACCAGTGGTTTGCGCATCGGTACACCTGCAGTCACTACACGCGGATTCAAGGAAACCGATGTTGTGGCCGTGGCCGATATGATTGTTCGCATTCTTCGTGATCCGGAGAATGAAAGCAATCTCGCTGGAGTGCGCAAGGAAGTGCTCGAACTGACAGCTGGCTTTGGTGTTCCAGGTCTGGCATAGGTTCTTCACCACGACGAGGAGCGGTCTTCTTGGATAACGGGCTCATAGCGCTCGCACTATTCTTTCTCACTATCGGTACATCGTACGCGTTTGTATCGAAAGCAAGCTCACTCTTTGAGCAGTGGGGCCTGGTGGATCGACCAGGCCCTCTGCGCGTGAACCCGAATGTGGTTGCACGCGGTTTGGGTGTGGCTATGTTCCTCGCGTTCCTGGTGGGAGTGGGTGCGTCCTACTCGCTACCGATCGATCGCTTTCCCATTGAAACTGAACGGATCCTGCTCACCGTCATCGGCGCCGCGATCATCGTTGCTGTCATGTTGGTGGACGACGCTGTGGATCTCCCGCCGCGCATTAAGTTGATGTGGCAGATCGTGGCGGCCATGATGATTATTCTCCCCAGATTTCAGGGAGAATCTCGCGGAATCGTGGTGGAACAGGTCAACATTCCCTGGGTTGGAGTTACCACCTTCCCGGTCGTGATCGCTGCCATCGGCACTGTCCTCTGGCTTGTGGGCATGATGAACGTGATGAACTGGGTAGATGGGTTAGACGGCCTGGCCGGCTCCATTTCACTGGTCGCTTGCGTTGTGATGTTCATCCATACATTCTGGGGATTTGGCGGCCTGCCACAGTTCACCATCTCGCTGCTGCCGCTTATTCTCGGTGCAGCCATCATTGGATTCCTGCCATTCAACTGGCACCCAAGCAAGGTGATCATGGGCGATGCCGGGGCCATGTTTCTGGGCTACATGCTGGGTGTGATCTCGATCATCGGCGGTGCCAAGATCGGCATGATGTTGCTGGTCCTCGGATTTCCGATTATGGATGGTCTCTACGTCACCATGAATCGACTGATGAACGGAGCAGATGCGATGGAGCGAGATGTTCGCCACCTGCACCATCGTTTGCTTCGCGCCGGATTCAATCAGCCGCAGGTTGTGTTGATCTTCTCCGGAGTCTCCGGAATCTTTGGCGCGGCGGCGCTACTGTTGCCCACTCGAGAATCCAAGCTGATCGCGCTCGTGG
>JAFAEA010000265.1 GCA_023424355.1 Chloroflexota bacterium
GAGGCGAAGGCCCAGGAGTGGATCGATGCCATCGATGAGCGTGGCGGCGCCGTGAAGGCGATTGAACAGGGATTTGTGCAGAATGCCATCGCCGATAACGCCTATCGCAAGGAAGTCGCCCGCAGCGCTGGCGAGGAGATCGTGATTGGTGTGAATCGGTTTGTTGACGATTCCTCGGAAGAAGCACCGATCGCGCTCCACAAAATCGACCAGGAAATGGTCGCACGACAAATGGCCCGAACCACCGCCTACAAGCAGAATCAGGATCGCGCCGCGGTCGATGCTGCCTTGCAAAATGTCCGTGATATCGCGGCAGGCACCGATAATCTCCTGCCGCACATGAAACAGGCATTGTTGGCTGGCGCCACATTGGGACAGGTCGCTAACGCACTCCGGGATGTATTCGGCGAGCACCGGGCGAAGGTGTAACGGTTGAAATGTCCACAAACCCGGTAAAACCACAGCCAATCGTTACCGAGCTTCACTGCTCGGTGGAGGATCAGCGACGCCTCCTCGGGAACTCACCATACTTTCGCGCCCTGAATGAGGAACAGATCGTCCAGGTGCAGCGCCGCTTTGTGCAGCGACATCATCATGCCGATGCCACCATTCATTACGCCGGAGAACCTGCTACCCGCTTGTCTATCGTGGCGGCGGGGTCCGTGAAGCTTGTTCGCACCACGCCGGATGGCAAGGATGTCGTGACCGATTTGCTCACTCCCGGCGATCAGTTTGGCAGCCTTGCTGAACTTGGCGATGCCAGTTATCAGGAAACAGCCATCGCTCACACGGAGTGCTGCATTCTTTCAACTACCGCACCGGTTTTCTCCGATCTCCTCCGAGAGTTTCCAGCAATCGCCATCGATACACTCGCCATTGTGGCGAAGCGACTCGGCGAGGCACGATCGACCATCGAGCAGCTCAGCGCACATCCGGTCGAACAACGAGTCGTGCAGCTGTTGCTGCATTTGGCGGAGAGAGTAGGGGTCGAGCGAGATGGCGGAATCCTCATCGATCTGCCACTTTCCCGGCAGGATATCGCCGATATGACCGGCACCACGGTCGAATCCGCCAGCCGCGTGATGAGCGAACTGCGTAAATCAGGCGTCATTGATAGCGGCCGTCGCTGGATTTCCCTCCTCAATGAGCAGGAATTGAGAAACCGAATCAGTTAATTGATGTAGATCATGGATGGTTCTGCGAGTCCGGCGGAGACTGGAATCAGAACGAACGGAACGGCAGTCGTTCCACCAAGACTGAGGAGGTCCACCATGATCCAGACAACCACCCTTCGCGCCAAAGATCTCAGTTGCCCAAGCTGCATAAACAAGATCGAGAGCGCCCTCAAGGCAATCGATGGAGTCGAGAAGGCCGAGGTGAAGTTCAACACCGGCCGCATTCTCGTCGATCACGATCCGTCCAAGGCTCGAGTTTCGGCGCTCATCCAGGCAGTCTCCTCGGCGGGCTATCAGGCGGAACCTTCGGCGTTCTAGTGCATATCAGCAGTGGCGCCCGTGGGTTATCCCGCGGGCGACTTTTTTTGTGCGGCAGCTATTCACATCTTCGCCGAAAACGGCCCCACTAGTTGATCCAGATCATTCAACTTGCACGCGCTTCCGCGAATCATGGATGTAGATAGTTCGAAATCGGCAGCATCGGTGTTGATGACGGCCGGAAAGTTGAGGTTCACAATGACGTGGTTGAAAGAGCAATGGAACGATTTGGCGCGCAGGAAGCTATGGATTCTCATCGGCTCAGGTGTGGCGATCGTGATCGCGCTGATCGCCGGCCGTGGATACGGTCGCGCCGACATTCACGATCCGCTGATGATCTTTGCCGCTGTACTGGCGGGTACTGATATCGCCATCCGGGCAGGTCGTGCGCTGCTGCGTAAGCAGGTAACAATTGAACTGCTAGTCTCCATCGCGGCGATTGGTGCGCTGTTCATCGGCGAATACTGGGAATCCGCAGCGGTGACGTTCCTGTTTGTGTTCGGCTCCTGGCTGGAGGCTCGGACATTGAACCGCACCCGTTCATCTCTGGCAGGACTGATCAAGCTGGCCCCGAGCACCGCGTTGATCGAACAAAACGGTGCCGTAGTTGAGGTACCGCTGTACGATGTGGTTCCTGGCGATCTTGTGCAGGTGCGAGCCGGGGGCAGCATCCCGGTCGATGGTGTTGTGGTTCGCGGAACGGCATCCATCAACGAGGCTGCGATCACGGGTGAATCTATCCCGGTCGAAAAATCTGTTGGTGATCAGGTGTTCACGGGCACGGTGACGCAGGATTCCGCCATCACGATCGAGACGCAGAAGGTCGGATCGCAGTCGGTGCTCGGTAAAATCATCCAGCGAGTCGAGGAAGCCCAGGATTCCAAGGCGCCGATGCAAACCACTATTGAGCGGTTTGCGCGTTGGTACACACCGGCAATCATTATTCTCGCGATTGCGGTTTACGCCTTCAGTCGCGATGAGCATCTGGCCCTCACCATTCTTGTCATTGGCTGCCCGGGCGCGCTCGTAATCGCGACTCCTGTGGCATTCGTGGCCGGAATCGGACGTGCCGCCAGCCTCGGTATTCTGGTGAAGGGTGGCGAGTTCCTCGAGAACGTCTCCCGAGTCAACGCTCTTGCGCTCGACAAGACCGGCACACTCACCGAAGGCAAGCCGAAACTGACCGATGTGCTTCCGATCGGCAACATTACCGAGAACGAACTGCTCCGCATCGCTGCCATCGCGCAGCAGGGATCCTCGCATCCGCTGGCCCGACCAATCCTTCAGGCTGCCGAAGATCATTCGTTGGATGTGCCTCTCTCGCACACGCATCAGGCCGTCGTCGGGCGCGGAGTGCTCGCTGAATGGGATGAGAAGGAAATTGCCATCGGCACGTTGGCGCTCATGACCGAGCGCGGTGTGGATGTCGCCACTGGACAGAAGCAGGAGGTCGAGCGACTCCAGGCCGAGGGCAAGACTGTGTCACTGGTCGCGTTAGAGCAGAAACTGATCGGTATCCTTGCCGCGCAGGATACCCCTCGTGAATCCGTGAACGAGCTGGTGCCGCGATTGCGCCAGGTCGGTGTCGAGAAGATCACAATGCTCACGGGCGATGCCGAGGCGGCCGCCCACGCCATTGGTAAGGCTGTTGGCCTGACCGAGATCAATGCCCGCATGCTGCCGGAAGACAAGCTGCAGTGGGTTCAGGCGACGCAGGGTCAGGATTACATCGTGGCGATGGTGGGCGATGGCATCAACGATACGCCTGCGCTCGCCCAGGCAGATGTGAGTATCGCCATGGGTGCTGCTGGTTCTGATATCGCGCTGGAAACGGCGAACGTCGCATTAATGGATGATGAACCGCTGAAGATCGTGGATGCTCTCCGCATCTCCCGCAAGACTCGCAATGTAGTGCGGCAGAATATCGTGATCGCGATTCTCACTGTGGCGGTGCTTCTGGCAGGTGTGCTGGCGGGTCAGGTCAATATGGCCGGCGGCATGCTGGTGCACGAAGCATCGGTGATGGTGGTGATTCTGAATGCGATGCGGCTGTTGCGGGCCTAGAAAACGAGAAGAGGCGAGAGCAAACGCTCTCGCCTCTTGCGTACTTGCTATTGGTAGTTGATCAGATCCGGGACTGGGTCCAGTGCCATCACCTCGGCCGGGGTCATCAGCACACTGCCTTCAAGCTCCAGATCCTGACGGTAGAACACCTTGAAGCCGTTGTACTGAATCGGGTGTTGGGTGATCACCACATTGTAGGTTTCACGCTTCATGTCTGGCGTGCCCCAGCCATCCTCGTTCATCACCAGATCCACGCCATCGATGGGTGAGATCTGATCCTTGTTCTCCACTGAATAGATATCGAACTGATGGATGATCAGCATCTTGCGCGGGAGTCCGTACTTGTCCGAGAGGCCAACAAGCCACTCCTGCGCACGAGTGACATCGCTCGCGTCGATCTTGCCGAGCTCAGAACCCGGCACGCCATCTTCTGGCAGGTGGAACTCTGGATCGATCGCAAGATGCACGTGCGGATAGCGAATCCACGGCTCGAGTCCCTCGTAATCTTCATGTGGCGCCTTGCGACCCATCTGCACATCCAGGAAGAGCTGCATGTCGTTCTCATGCGTGAAGATGGTGTACTGATCCAGCCACGCGCCATCAGTATCGGCCACATACATGCCATCGCCACCAGGTTGATCCTGTGCGACCGAACCTATGAGCTCAAAGCCAGTCACCCACGGGCGATCATCTGGTGTGGCGGCCTGGTATTCCGCCAGTTGCTGATCCATGAGTGGGAGGAGTTCTTCCGGCGTGTATTCGCCGAGAATCCCCATTGTATCGACTTCCGGAAATCCGTAATACAGCAGCACGCGGTTATCCGGCAGGATTCCCTGGTCGAACAAACCACCGAGTGGTTCTGCAGGCACATCCTTGTTTTCGCTTGGCGGGAGCTCCTCGCTCGGCACCACATCGGCCTGCGCAAACATGCTGGCTGGCAACATGGCTCCGCCGGTGGCGGCCATACCGATCTTCAGCAGATCGCGACGGTCGATCTTGCCTCTCAACTCGGGGCGGGGAGTAATAATCTTAAACGACAATCCAGTTTCCTTTCCGCAAATCACGTGGCACTGAAGAAGAAAAAGGCCATGGCCACGTGCTCGGCAGTCATACAATGTAACGCAGTAGTGCAAGATTGGTTCCGCCAAACCAAAAAGCGCCAGAGCTTTCGCCCTGGCGCTTGAGTGTTCAATTTGCTTACTGGTAGTTGACCAAATCCGGAATCGGATCCATCTGGTAGACCTCGGCCGGGGTCATCAGGCGGCTGTTATCCCACCATTCGATATCGCCGCGGTAGAAGATCTTGAAGCCGTTGTACTGAATCGGATGTTCCTTGATGATCACCCGGTATGTTTCCAGCTTCATTTCGGGCGGCCCGTGACCATCCTCGTTCATAACCAGGTCCACGCCGTCCATCGGTGCCACATTCTCCTTGTTGGACACGGAGTAGACATGGAACTGGTGGATGATGAGCATCTTGCGCGGCAGGCCGTACTTGTCCGAAAGACCCACCAGCCACTCCTGCGCGCGGGTGACATCGGCCGCATCGATTTGGCCGAGGTCCTCACCCGGAACGCCATCCTCTGGCAGGTGGAACTCGGGATCAATGGCGAGGTGGACATGCGGGTAGCGAATCCAGCGCTCAAGACCCTCGTAATCCTCGTGCGGCTTCTTGCGACCCATCTGCACATCGATGAACAACTGCATGTTGTTCTCATGCGTGAAGATGGTGTACTGATCCAGCCAGTTGCCGCCGGTATCGGCGACATACATGCCATCCGGACCCGGATCGCGCTGGGCTACTGAACCGATGAGCTCGAAGCCAGTCACCCACGAGCGATCGTCTGTGCGGACGCTCTCGTATTCGGCCTTCTGCTGTTCGATGATGCCGACCAGTTCTTCCGGAGCGTACTCGCCGAGGATTCCCATCGTATCGACTTCCGGAAATCCGTAATACAGCAGTACACGGTGATCTGGCAGGATTCCCTGATCCCAGAGTCCACCGAGGTTGGCCTCCGGAGTCACCAGGTTGGTGCTCGGTGGATTATCCACGGATGGTACCGAACTATCCTGCGCAAACATGCTGGTCGGCAGAGCCGCGCCACCAGTAGCCGCGAGCGCGATTTTCATGAGATCGCGCCGGTCGATTTTGCCACGGAGTTCCGGGCGAGGCGTAATGATCTTGAAGGTCAATGCGTTTCCCCTTCTTCCGCGCAAATACAGCACTTTGCGCGCTACAAACTGTGCGGGAGTTCAAACTTTCTTCACTAACTATAACGCAGCAAACAGGCGCATGGTTTTTCAATAGAAGAGACCGTTATTGCCCTGGCAGTTGCACTGATACGAACCCACCGGTTTCGCAGCTTTCGCGCGCCAACAGGCATAACTGCGCGCTCACCAAACCATGCTGCAGCGTGGCCCGACTGCTTCCAGTTTTGAAGATGATATTGATGAAATCGTGCAGCAATTCGGTATCACCACCGTGGTGCCCACCTTCGGCGGAATCCAGCTTGTAGGATTCGGTGCGGGCTTGCAGATGATGGTGAACCTGCACTTCATCGGAGTAGAAATCGAACTCCAATGTGCCCTTGTAACCGATGAACTTCGCGCCACGGCGAGCAGCCGACCGGCGGGAGTAGAAGTTCTGGGTGTAAGTCAGGTGAGAGCCATCTGCGTATTGCAGAATCGCTGTCGCCGAATCGTGGTTGCCGGTGTCCACGGCAAACGAGCATTGCCAGCGACCTTCCCACCAATCTTCCGCCTTGTGCATATCATCCAGAATGCCCTGCATGTAGAACAGATTCTTCTGGCTTTCCGGACAGGTATCCTGTTTCGGACAATCAAGACAATACAGTCCCGCGGGCATATCGCCTGTGAACACATTCTTGCTTTCCACTGCCACCATACGTTCCGGAGTTCTCCCCACCATGTAAGTGAGGTAATCGAAATCGTGCGTGGCCTTCTGCAGCCACAGTCCACCGGTAAGGGAATCGTCTCGCATCCAGCCGTGGAAGTAGTTGGAGCCGTAGAACGGCACGTTATTGATGGCCTGCACATTTGCGATATCACCGATGACACCTGAATCGAGCACTTCCTTCGCCATCTGGGCCAAACGGCTCAGGCGCAGCGGGAAGCTGACAACCACTTCGCTCTTGCTGTTAAGCGATGCTTCATACAGTTCCTGTACCTGCTCTTTGGTGATGCTCACCGGCTTCTCGAGGAACAGCGGCAGATCCCGCGCCAACACCTTCTTTGCATACTCGGTGTGCACATTACAGGTGGTGCCGATCATCACTGCATCTGGCTCTACCTCTGCCAGCATCTGATCGACATCGCTGTAAAAGGTCACCCCCTCAAGTTCTTCCGGTGATGCACTCTTGCGAATATCGCTCTCTCGCGGATCGACGGCTGCTACCACTTTCACGTCTGCTGCGAAAGCATCCATCTGACCAAGGAGCCAACGAATGCGCTTGCCGAACCCGATTACCGCCAACTTCTTCATGTTTCTCTCCCGTTCGTACTTCGTTACCACACGTGCTGAGAGTATCGGTCAATCCCG
>JAFAEA010000319.1 GCA_023424355.1 Chloroflexota bacterium
ATCATGCCATCGCCCGTGGTGCGAACATCCTGGGCGAGGTGATCGGTTATGGACTTTCGGATGATGCCAACCACATGGTGCAGCCATCGCCAGAAGGCGAGGGCGCAGCCAGAGCGATGGCGATGGCGTTGAAGGATGCAGGAATCGCTCCTGATGCCGTTGAGTACCTGAATGCGCATGGTACCAGTACGCCTCTGAACGAGAAGTTCGAGACCGCGTCCATCAAGGCAGCGTTCGGTGAGTATGCATACAAGCTGCCAATTAGTAGCACCAAATCAATGACAGGTCACCTCCTTGGCGCGGCCGGTGCGCTGGAGGCAGTGCTCACGCTCCGCGCCTTGCAGCACGGAATCCTGCCTCCGACCATCAACCAAACCGAGCCGGATCCTGATTGCGATCTGGATTACATCCCGAATTCAGCTCGACCGTTAGATATCTCGATCGCCATGAGCAACAGCATGGGATTCGGCGGGCACAATGTCAGCCTGATTTTTGCCAAAGCGAAATAGCAAAGGCGTCTCGAGGAACATCCTGGGGCTAATGAAAACCACAAGAGCGGCAGTCAACTGACTGCCGCTCTTGTTCCGTTTTTCGAATCAGGAATCCAGATACCCGTGCAGCGGCGCCATGCTCTCTGGCTGGCGAAGCTTGCGAAGTGCCTTCGCCTCTATCTGGCGGATGCGCTCGCGCGTGATACCGAATTCGCGACCAACTTCCTCCAGTGTGCGGAACTGACCATCGGCCAATCCATAGCGCATCACCACGATTCGTCGCTCACGCTCGCTGAGCTTGTCCAGCGCTTCCACAAGGTGATCGCGCAGCATTTCCTGGCTGGCGAGTTCGAGCGGTGCCGGCATGCCTTCATCCTCAACGAAATCGCCGAGGAAAGCATCGCCATCCGAACCAACCGGGGACTCCAGGCTCATCGGATGTCGGCTCACATCCTGCATCTGTCGCACCTTGGCCACCGTCACGCACATCGCCTTGGCGATCTCTTCATGGCTCGGCTCGCGCTCGAGAATCTGCTGCAGGCGATGCGAGGTCTTCTTCACGCGGTTGATGGTTTCACCCACGTGAACTGGAAGACGAATGGTGCGGCTCTGGTCCGAAATGGCGCGGGTGATGGCCTGTCGGATCCACCATGTGGCGTAGGTGCTGAACTTGAAGCCGCGGTGGTAATCGAACTTGTCCGTCGCCTTCATCAGGCCGATATTGCCTTCCTGGATGAGATCGAGGAAGGAAAGTCCGCGGCCGACATACTTTTTTGCGACGCTCACAACGAGGCGGAGGTTCGCCTGAATCAGGTGAACGCGGGCAGCTTCGCCATCAAGCTGATCTGCTTCCAGATCGCGCAGGGTGGTTTCGCTGAGCTTGGCTCGCTGACGGTTAATGCGATCTTGTGCGGCGAGGCCGCGTTCCATACGGGTCGCCAGCCAGACTTCCTCTTCCATTGAGAGGAGATCAGTTTCGCCGATTTCCTGCAGGTACATCCGCACGGAATCGTTGACACCGCCTGCGTACGCTTCGTCGGATTGCTTAGCACGCGAGGATCGGGATGATCGACGCTGCTCTGCAACATCAATTCCCTCTGCCAAAAGGGCTGAGTAGTATTCTCTGGACGAATCGACTTCGTCCGAATTTTCCATTTGATCGAGTGTATTGGAGTTGAGGACGAATCCCTGACTGTTGCCGTTGGCCATGTTGCTCGTAACCATTGAAGCGTTTCCACCTCTCGGGGCGAGCGCAGCACACTCAGTGTCGCCATTGACAACGGGGCGTTGCGCGCAAATACCTGGATATAAGTGACTTGTGGGAATGTGACTGGAGCGACCAGCCGTGAACCGCGATCGAAGATGATTCCACATGAGGAATGTGGCATATCTCGATCAGCATTGGCTCTTCGTATTGCGCCTTCCTTTCCGCCTACGCGCATATGCCGATTAGCTTATAACCAGTGTAGAGGCGCAAAAGGCCGATTTCAAGGGAAGGTATACAAAATAAAGTGTGAATGATTTCACAAAACGCTATCTCCCATTAAGCATAAGTAAGACTTGAGGACCATATTCCGGTATTTGCCTTCGGATCGAAACATGTGACGTAAGAAGGTCGTCAAACAACGCCGCTGTGAAACTACGGAGGAATCCGGGGGAAGGCAAGCGCAGTGAATGCTAACCCCGTGTAAGTTCGCAGAGCTTGGGGTCATTGAGATTTGAGGGCCCCGTTGTATTGTGAAGTTCCAAGGACACCACATTGCGCATGACTAACGCGGTTGGCTTGCGAAGATAAGGTGGCTACCGAAAGGGGATTATTTCAATGGTATACTGGAGTGCCGGAAATTGGCGGCCAGTCTTCCTATAATCGAGCCACGGAGAAACGTATGTCCGGACATTCCAAATGGTCCACAATTAAACGAGCCAAGGGGGCGGCAGATCAGAAGCGCGCCAGCCTCTTCACCAAGCTTGCGCGAGAAATCACCGTCGCAGCCCGCACCGGTTTGCCCGACCCAGAAGCAAATGCACGATTGCGCATTGCGGTGCAGAAGGCTCGTTCCGAGAACATGCCGAAGGATAATATCCAGCGCGCTATTGATCGCGCATCGGGTGGTGCCGATGGCGCCAATTTCGATGAGATCACGTATGAGGGTTATGGTCCTGGCGGCATCGCGCTCATCATTGATGCCATGACCGATAACCGGAACCGCACCGTCGGCGAAATCCGCGCCGCCATGACTCGCTCTGGCGGAAATCTGGGCGAATCCGGATCTGTGGGATGGATGTTCGATCTCGTCGGTATTATCGTGGTTTCCACCGAAGGCAAGGACGATGACGAGCTGCAGATGATGGCTATCGAAGCTGGTGCCATCGATGTCGCACTCGATGAAAACGTCCTCGAAATCTACACCGAGCCAACCGAACTGCACGCTGTGGCTTCGGCGCTGGGCGAACTCGGACTTGAGCCGACTACCGTTGAGCTCATCAAGAAGCCGAAGACCCCGATGCAGCCGGATACCGATACCGCCATCAAGGTGATTCGCCTGATCGAAAAGCTGGAAGATCTGGACGATGTGCAGACCGTGTACAGCAACCTCGAACTCAGCGACGATGTGATGGCACAGGTCAGCTAAATCTCATGCAGCGTGGTGGCATCACACTCGGGATCGATCCGGGTACAGCCAGACTTGGTTACGGATTGATTCGCGGTGGAATGCATCCCACGCTGATCGATGCTGGCGTGATTGAAACCTGGCCGGATGAACCGATGGCAGAGCGGTTGGTGACGCTGTATGAAGGTGTGCGTGAACTGATCGAAGAGTTCAACCCCGGTGTCCTTGCAATTGAGCAGCTCTTTTTCGCCCGCAATGTCACCACGGCCATCACCGTTGGGCAGGCGAGGGGAGTTGTTATCCTCGCCGCGGCTCAGGCAAAGCTCCCGGTGGCGGAATATACCCCGAGCGAAATCAAGCACGCCATTGCCGGTTACGGCAAAGCAGATAAGCCGCAGATGCAGGAAATGGTGCGGATGATTCTGAAGCTCAGCACTGTACCCCAGCCAGATGACGCGGCGGATGCATTGGCGGTGGCTATTTGCCACGCCCAAACCGTGCCGTTTACGGAGCGCATTTCCTTATGAGTGGAATCCGACTTGATCACGCTTTGGTAGAGCGTGGGCTTTGCGAAACCCGCAGTAAGGCCAAGGCCCTGATCATGGCTGGCGACGTGCTGGTGAATGGACAGAAGGAAACCCGAGCCGGGCGCCAGATCGCCGAAAAGGACGAGATATCCCTCAAAGAGAAACCTCGATTTGTCAGTCGCGGTGGCGAGAAGATGGACGGCGCACTTAATGCGTTTGGGATCGATGTCACTGGCATGGTTGCGGCCGATTTCGGTTCCAGCACAGGTGGGTTTACGGATTGCCTTCTCCAGCGCAGTGCCGAGAAGGTGTACGCGGTGGATGTTGGATACGGCATTCTCGATGAACGCATGCGCACGCACCCTCGCGTAGTGAGTATGGAGCGCATCAATGCGCGACATGTTGAAAGCCTACCCGAGCCAATAGACATTGTGGTGATGGATGTTTCGTTCATCTCCCTGAACCTCATGTTTCCTGCGGTCATGCGCGTTCTCAAGCCGGGCGGTATTTGCGTGCCCCTAATCAAGCCGCAGTTTGAGGCAGGTCCGGAGAATATCGGCAAACGTGGTGTGGTGCGGGATCACGCGGTGCACGAGATGGTACTGCGTAACGTGCTTGGATACGCACAGAATCACGGACTCACTCCGTTGGGATTGGTCGCTTCTTCGCTCAAGGGGCCGAATGGGAATATTGAGTTCCTGGCGCACCTCTCAAGTGAAGATGTTCACACGGTTTCTTCATCAGATGAGATGGTTGGCCGAGTGATGGAAACCATAACTGGCGATTCAACCAGCTAGACATACTGTAATAATTTGAAATCAACTGGTTAAGATGTGGTGCCGCATGGTGGTGTGGCACCAATTTTGCGTACCAGTTTTATATCCATAACTTGCCTGGCTGGAGCGATTTCTTGCATTTATCAAGGAATTGAGTAGGATAAAAGTACTAGTACTTTCAGTTGAATCAATCGGGGAGCGACCTGGGGAGGAAAGCACCTGTAGAGATACAAAAAGAATAGTGCCAAATGCCGATGGTCTAGATCAGCATTTGGCAATGAAACTTACAAGACGCCCGGAGAGGAGTGGTATCTCTCATGAAGGTCTGCAAGCTATCCACAATTATAGCATGCTCTAGTTTGCGTTTGCATAATGTAAATTGCACCGTT
>JAFAEA010000325.1 GCA_023424355.1 Chloroflexota bacterium
GCAAATCGGCGTGGAATCAATGCAACCGGTTGAAAAGACCCGTTAAATCTGTGTATACTGGTCAAGTGTACCGGTTAAAGCAGCCAGGCTCACGAGCCGGTCGCTTTTTTGTGCACGATGATCGAAATAAGTAACAGGAGGTTGGCTATTTCCAGACCAGTGCAAACGCGCGTGAACGAGCGGATTCGCATTCGCGAGGTGCGTCTAATCGATGAAGAGGGAAACCAGGTTGGTGTTATTGCCACGCGAGATGCGTTGGAGATGGCACGAGAACGTGGTGTAGATCTTGTTGAGGTTGCGCCAAATGCATCGCCGCCCGTTTGCCGCCTTATGGATTACGGTAAGTTCCGGTTCGAACAGAGCAAGAAAGAGCGTGATTCTCGCAAGAATCAGCATGTGATCAAGCTCAAGGAAGTTCGAATTGAGCCCAAGATTGGTGGGCACGATCTGGAAACCAAGGGGCGAGCAGCCCAGCGGTTCCTGGAAGCCGGCGACAAGGTAAAGATTAATGTGCTGTTCCGCGGGCGTTCAATCACGCACCCGGAGCTGGGTAAAGAACTGCTTGATAAGTTGGCAGTCCAGCTCGACGGTAGCGGGGTTATTGAGCAGGCCCCCCGTATGGAAGGCCGTAACATGACGATGACGATGGCGCCAATCCGCCAGAAGGGTGATTCGTCTCAGAAAGAGGATTCAAGTGGCAAACAAGGCTAAGAAGACCAAGCTGAAAACTCATAAGGGTGCAGCCCGACGATTCAAGATTACGGCCAGCGGAAAAATCATGCACGCCAAAGGCATGAAGAGCCACCGCCGTCGTAAGAAGAGTGCACGCGTGAAGCGACAGTTCGACCGAATGCTGGTCATGAACGACGCCACCGTGAAGCGTGTAAAGCGCATGCTGCCGAACGGCCTTACGAAGTAATTTTCCGTTCGATATAAACCTGAGTAAGAGGAAACAAAATGGCTCGAATTAAGCGCGGCGTTGCCGCCCACAGCAAGCACAAGCGCGTGTTGTCCCAGGTTAAGGGTCACCGCGGAACTCGCAACCGATTGTACAAGCGAGCGCACGAAAGCCTCATGAAGAGCTGGTCGTACGCATACCGCGACCGCCGCAATCGTAAGCGCGATATGCGCCGCCTGTGGATTCAGCGCATCAACGCTGCTTCCCGCATGAACGGCCTTCAGTACAGCAAGCTCATCCACGGCCTCAACCTGGCCGGTGTTGAAGTCGACCGCAAGATGATGGCCGACCTGGCTGTGAAGGACGAGCAGGCATTTGCCGCTCTCGTCGAAACCGCCAAGCAGCACCTGCCCAGCTAAACCAGCTGATGACCTTTCGATCGCCGTCGGAATCCGACGTGCTCACCAGCACCACGAACCCGGTGATCAAGCGCATTCGCTCGCTCCAGAGACGGAAATTCCGCCTCCAGGAGCGAGCGTTTGTCGTTGAAGGGGTCCGGGCCGTAGAAGACGTGTTTGCGGCCGGTATCGAGCCCCTCAGCGTCATTCTCCGCAGCGATGTGCAGTTCACTGTCCCCGATTCTGTTTCGGGTTCCGTGCGCCGGGTCAGCCGCCCGGTGTTCGATTCACTCACCGAGGTGGCCCACCCGCAGGGTGTATTGGCTGTGGTGCCAATGTTGGTCGAGGCAAAGCTGCCAGATGTTTCTGGCAGCCCGCTTGTGGTTCTTCTGGACGGTGTGCGAGACCCAGGCAATATGGGCACGCTGTTCCGTTCTGCAGCCGGTGCAGGGGTCGACCATCTGATTATCGGGCCGGAAAGCGTGGATCCGTATCATCCCAAATCTGTACGGGCCGGTATGGGTGCGCACCTCCGAATTCCGTTCTCGCACCGCGAAAACCACGAAATTGCGGACTATTTTCGCGAATTTCCTGTGGTAGCCCTTGCAGATGCGGGTGGAAACGCGATATATGATAGTGTCAATTGGCATTTGGCATCAGCGATGATTATCGGAGGCGAGGCATTTGGCCCGTCTTCTGATTCGCATACAGCAGCCAATGTCATTGTTTCCATTCCGTTGGCAAACGGTGTGGAGAGTCTTAATGCAGGCGTGGCAGGCTCCTTGCTAATGTTTGAAGCAGCAAGGCAGCGGAGGGAAGGTCCCACCACCTGACCGCGCCATTTGTGGTAATTTTGGCCGGGTCCGCATGAAATGCGGTATTCTGACCAGAATGTTGAGGGCAAATCGCCCGCACGTAGTCCCGAAACTGGAGCCCGCTTCCAATCGGGAAAGAGGAGTCCGAAAAAATGCGTAAGCAAGATCTTGTTCGAGCCGTTGCAGATGCCACTTCCCAGAGCGAAGCCGCCAGCACCAAGGCCGTGAACGCCGTATTCGCCGCCATCGAGGAAGCTCTCGCCAAGGGCGATGAAGTGACCGTCAGCGGTTTTGGTTCCTTCAAGGTTGTTGAGCGCGCTGCTCGCCAGGGCCGCAACCCACAGACCGGTGAGGAAATGACCATCAAGGCCCGCAAGAGCCCGGTCTTCCGCCCAGGCACCCAGCTGAAGCGCGCAGTAGAGTAAATCTCCGCTTCGGTCTCAATCCGAAACAAACCCCTCAGGATTCACAAGAAATCCTGAGGGGTTTTCTGTTTTGCTAATTCTGGTCGTGAGAAGAGAACGCTACTCGGCAGAATCGGCTCTAGTCACAGACCGTGTGGATTCCACACGACTCGCGATCTCACCGCGCATATCCTGGCTGGCGGCCTTCACGCCAACACCGACCGCATTCTTGATGGCTTCTTCGTTACTCTTGCCGTGGCTGATGATCACTGCACCATCCACACCAAGAAGCGGTGCGCCTCCAACGCTGGCGTAATCCAGCTTGGCCGCAACTGCGCGAAAGGCTGGCTTCAACACGGCAGCTGCAAGCTTTCGGGGTAGGCTTGCTGTGAGCTCCTGGCGGATGATCTTCATCAACATACTGGCAGTGCCTTCGATGGACTTCAGCATCACGTTGCCGGTGAATCCATCGGCCACCACCACATCAGCACGACCGTTCAGGACATCGGGGCCCTCGACATTGCCAATGAAGTTGATACCTTCCAGCTGCTTGAGCATGGGGTGAACTGTCTGCACCAGGGCATTGCCCTTGGAATCTTCCTCGCCGTTCGCCATGAGGCCGATTCGAGGGTTAGAGATGCCCAGCACAGTGCGCGCATACACATCGGCCATCATGGTCTGTTGCACCATATTCAGTGGCTTGGGATCGGTCACAGCACCGAGATCAACCACCGTGGTGTGTCCGCCCTCTGCGTTCGGCACAGCCCCCGTAATCGCCGGTCGATCGATGCCCGAAATACGACCAAGCACCATCAGAGCGGCTGCCATCACAGCGCCACTGTTTCCGGCACTCACCATGGCATCGGCGGAGCCGGTTTTCACGGCTTCGAGCGCTACCGTGATGGGGTTGTCCTTCTTTCGTCGAACCGCCTGTGCCGGGTGATCGCTCATATCGATCGATTCGCTGGTGTGAGCCACCTGAACATCGATGCCTGCGGTATCGATGTTATCAAGTACGGCGCGAATGGCCGCCTCATCGCCAGTGAACAGCAGATCGCATTTGTGTGCCCGTGCACCGGCAACTGCTCCCGGAATCACAACAGCGGGGCCATGATCGCCACCCATAGCGTCTACAGCAATGCGCATGTTTTACCTCCGGGAACAACCGGGGGCGATTCGTATCGCCCCCGAGTTTGAAAAATCTATCGAACTAGACGTCCAGATTCTGCACGTATTGTGCGTGGGTCTGAATGAACTTCTTGCGCGGCGGTACCGCAGCGCCCATGAGCATATCGAATGTCTCATCAGCCTGGGCTGCATCCTCGATGGTGACCTGCAACAGCGTGCGGATCGATGGATCCATCGTGGTATCCCAGAGCTGTTCCGGGTTCATTTCACCGAGACCCTTGTAGCGCTGCACATCGTATCGTGTGCCGTTCCTGTCCAGCTCAGCAGTGCGACGATCGAGTTCTGCATCGTTATAGATCCAGTCCTCATTGCGTCCCACACGGAGCTTGTACAGCGGCGGCTGTGCGATGTAGATGTGACCATTCTCCACCAACGGGTAGAGATTGCGGTAGAAGAAGGTGAGCAGCAGGGTGCGAATATGCGCACCGTCTACGTCGGCATCGGTCATGATGATGACGCGATGATAGCGGAGCTTCTCGAGATCGAACTGATCGCCGATGGAGGTGCCCAGGGCGGTCACCAGCGTGCGGATCGCCTGATTCTGGAGCATCTTGTCCAGTCGGGCCTTCTCCACGTTCAGGATCTTACCCCAGAGCGGCAGAATGGCCTGGAAGCGACGATCGCGGCCCTGCTTGGCCGAACCACCGGCGGAGTCGCCCTCCACGATGTAGAGTTCGGATTTCGCCGGATCGCGCTCGGTGCAGTCGGCCAGCTTGCCCGGGAGGCTGAAGTTATCCAGACCACCCTTGCGCTGAACCAGTTCTCGCGCCTTGCGAGCGGCCTCGCGGGCACGAGCTGCGGTGAGACACTTCTCAACCACGCGCTTGGCCTGACCAGGATTCTCCTCGAGCCAGGCGCCGAGCCCGTCGTTCACCACGCTCTGGACAGCACCAGCCATTTCCGGTGATCCGAGCTTGGCCTTGGTCTGACCTTCGAACTGAGGGTCTTCCAGCTTCACCGAGATGATCGCGGTGAGACCTTCGCGCACATCATCGCCACTGAGCGATTCATCGCCCTTCATGTGGCCGTTCTTCTTGGCGTAATCATTGATGGTGCGGGTGAGGGCGCTGCGAAAGCCGCTGAGGTGCGTACCACCGTCAACCGTGCTGATGTTGTTGACGTAGGTCTGCGTAATCTCGTTGAACGAATCGTTGTATTGCAGCGCTACTTCTACGAGACCAGCCGGTGTGTCCTTCTCAACATAGAACGCCTTCTCGGTAACGGTTTGGCGATTGCGATTGAGGTGACGGACGTACGAGACGATACCGCCCTCGAAGAGGAAGGTCATCTCCTTGTCGTTGCGCTCGTCGATCAGGGTCAGCTTCAGACCGCGGGTGAGGTATGCCCATTCACGGAACCACTGCACCAGCGTGTCGTAGTTGTAATCGTGACCAGCCTTGAAGATCTCGATATCGGCATGGAACTTCGTGGTGGTGCCGTGCTCATCCTTGGCGGATTTGCCGACGACAGCAACGGGGCCCTGCGGGATACCGCGAGCATATTCCTGACGATACACCTTGGTATCGCCAACCTTGCGGACTTCCACCGACATGAAATCGGAGAGCGCGTTTACAACGGATGCACCCACGCCGTGGAGACCACCGGAAACCTTGTAGCCGCCACCACCGAACTTACCGCCGGCGTGGAGCGTGGTCATGATCACTTCAAGAGCCGAGCGCTTTTCTTTCGGATGCTCGTCTACCGGGATACCGCGGCCGTTATCTACAACGGTCACCACATCGTTTTTACCGATGGTGCAGATGATGTGATCGCAATAGCCGGCGAGAGCTTCATCGACAGAGTTATCCACGATTTCGCGCACCATGTGGTGCAAACCGCGCTGATCTGTTGAGCCGATGTACATACCTGGGCGCTTGCGGACGGCCTCAAGGCCCTCCAGCACCTGGATATTGCTGGCTGTGTAGTTCGATGGCGCATTGTTAGTTGCCATAGATGTCACTCCTTTCGAGCGAAGGTTAGGGTGCCCGATGGTTCATCGGGGCGCCACGCTTGCCTGCCTTCATGGCACGCACAAGTCGGAAACGGTCGGTATAGAAGAAAAGGCTGGCGGCTGCGAGCACGGTGCCGATGAAGGCACTACCTACGAGTGAGATGATGAACCCCGGAGCTGTACCCGAGAGTTCTGCCCACAAGCGCAACGTGGCCAGCATGATAAAGAGCGAAGTAAGCGCGAACCTGGCGACCTGTGCAAAGTACATGCGGCCGACTTCCAGGCTCATACGAAATCCATTGATTGGCGATGTGCGGTGCACCAGCATCGCATCTACGGCAAACAGTGAGTACACACCAATCATGCCGCCGAAAATCAACAGAGCAAACGAAGTCAAAAACGCTGCGCTGATTCCAAGCACCGGAACAAGCGCTGCAAGAAGTGCCAGCGGCACCAACGAAACCATGGCAAGCAACACGAGCAGCAGCAGATAGAGCAGGAAATTGATCCAGCTCTTCATCATTTCATTTGCCACAGGTACTGGCCTGGTTCCGCGAATGGCACGCACAATCGGCACACGGAAAAGAATCATGGCGATCGAGCTCATAAACACCGAACCCAACCACACGAGTGTCACATTGCCGGAAGAGGAGGGGACGATCGTATCAACCAGGCCACTCTGCCACGGTTCGTAGATATCGCTGCGAGGAATACCGAATCCATCTGGTGCAACGAACATCATGAGAATGCCCATTACTGTGTCCAATGACATGCCGGTAAGCAAACTCGGAACAAATGCCCCAAGGTAGTCACCAATCATCACCTGATCTCCGTTTTCGCGGAGTTGCTTAATGATCTCGGCCGATCCCTCGACCTGACTGGTTTCCATGATGCGGATCAGATTATCGATGAGTGGCCCCATCGTGACTCGAAACACGAGCCACAAAATGAGATCGATCACGATCGGGACGATCATCAACCATGGGCGCTGGATCACGAATGTCACAGCATCGGCGATGGTATCGATCACGCCAGCAGCGGTGCCAGATGGTGTGCGACGTTCCGGCTTGTTGGTAGAGGATTGCGTCATCCCAGGCCAATCCTTTCCAGCCCAAATTCATCAAAGCCGAGGTGGTGGCCAATTTCATGGAGGAGAGTGATGCGAATTTGTTCCTCCATATCCGCACGTGAACGAGTGTGTCTGGTGATTGGACCGACGAAGATTGTGATTCGATCTGGCATCATGAGGCCGCCACCCCCGCGTTCGATCATGGGTACGCCCTGATAAAGCCCAAGAATGTCACTTGCACCATTCGTTAGATCCGATCGTTGTTCGGCGGTCGGCTCATCTTGAACGACAATTGCAACGTTATTGAGTGATGCCTGAATCTGGTCTGGCAGCGTGCGGGAAACGCGCTGAACCATTTGGTGAAATCGCAGGTGACGGGCTCGGCGCGCCACAAATCGCGGGTCTCGATTCATACTCATATTCTACCAAATTTGTCAGGGAAAATCCCGTAAACCTGCGTGAATCCGCGTAGAACGTACGCGCACGCTCGCTCCGAGCGGTGTATGGTTAATCACTGTATTACTTGTTGGATTTTGTTCGGCCAGGAATCAGGAAATGTGGAACCCACGCACGTATGAAGATTCGGATTATGGACTCGGGGAAGGCGAAACGTTCGAGCCCGAGATTCAGGATCACGAGATCGACACTGTTTCGACTTCTGAACCGCACATCATGACGTTGCTTGGCCCAATAGTTCCCGAAGAACTCGGCATTTGCTTGCCACATGTTCATCTTTTGTGCGATCCGCCGGGAGCAGATGAAGACCATCGCCTTACAGATGCCGATTCCGCCGAATCAGAGATCGAAGCGTTCGTGACGATGAACGGTCGTAGTTTGGTCGAATGCTCCACGCGCGATGCCGGCCGCATGACGCCGCCGCTCCGAGATATCGCTGGTTGGGTGCCGGCTCACCTGATTGCGGTTACGGGTCGTCATGCCGATCGATACGCCGCCCAGATGCCGAATGCCACAGATATTGACTCCCTTGCCGAGGAATTCATCGGCGAGCTACAGAAGGGGATTGATAGTACCGACGCCATGGCAGGTGTGATCAAGGTAGGCACCAGTCTCAACGAGATTACTGTGGTGGAGCGCTGCTCGATCCAGGCGGCGGCAATGGCGCACAAGGCTACAGGTGCACCAATCACTTCGCACACTGAAAACGGGACCATGGCGCTCGAATTGATTGAGACGCTGGGCATTAATGGTGTCGATGCAAATCGCATCATTATCGGGCATGTGGATCGCGTGAACATGAATTTGGACGCGCATCTGGAGATCGCCCGAACAGGTGCATATCTCCAGTTCGACCAGATCGGCAAGACCGATGATTACACCGATCAGCAACGTGCTGAGCGGGTAGTGGAGCTAATTCAGGCCGGGTTTGGCGATCAAATTCTGCTTTCGCTCGATTTCGCCAGAAGATCGCAATTGGTGAGTTACGATGGCGCTCCCGGATTGCCGTACATGAGTGAGTGGTTCATGGTGCTGCTGCTGGAGGCTGGGCTGGAAGCGATGGATGTGCGCAAGCTGGTCATCGATAACCCTGCCCGCGCACTCACCATTCACCCTATCGCATAAAGGCCGGCACGCTGGTTCGTTTGTGTGCCGAGCGTGCTACTTTCTGCTCCACTGCCGCGAGCAACTCAGGGTCGATTTCAGAGGTATCACCGGCTTCAATCGCCTGAAGTGTGATATCCAGATCGTTGTAAGTGATGCCGATTTCGTCCTCGTCCGTCTGTCCTTCCCAGAGTCCGGCGCTGGGTGGTCGAGTGATGACGGATTCTGGCACACCAATCGCACGGGCGACTGCGCGGACCTCGAACTTGTAGAGATCGACCAACGGCGCCAGATCCACTCCACCATCTCCATATTTTGTGAAGTAGCCGATCATGTATTCGGTCTTGTTTCCGGTTCCTACCACCATGCCACGGCTGAGATTTGCCATGTAGTAGTTCGTGATCATGCGGCTGCGCGGGCGTACATTTGCGCGAGCAAGTTGCAGCCTGGCGTCGGATCCTTCAGGAATTTCCTCGTTGAAGATCTCGCCGTAGAGCGTCTCTTCGCTCGGCATGGCAGAGAAGACAGCTTCGGCCACATTGGTAAGATCGATTGTGGTGACCTTCACCCCGAATGCTTCCGCGACCTTGTGCGCTTCCTCAGCGTCAGCAGGGATACTCGAACTTGGCATGATGATCGCCAGAACTCGTTCGGGACCCACCGCGCGAGCACAGAGTCCGGCAACGACGGCCGAATCGATACCACCGCTGAGTCCGAGTACAAACCGGTCTGCTCCGGCTTCATCGATGCGTTCTTTCAGCCAGGCAGAAATCTTGTCGGCAAGCTCGAGAGCGGCGCTTTCATCCATCGTAAGAGCGGGTAGGGCCATCGGGTTCTCCTTGCGTGGTGTTCAGAAAAGGCCGCCATCCAATGCTGGACGACGGCCTCTCAATGTTAGTCGCTTGTCACGCTGGCAGTGAACAATTTCGCACAACCGAATTGGTCAACTTGCACAACGGGACCTACATGTCGATCGCCTGACCAAATACATCCATCGCCGCCTGGCCGATAACCTCGGAGACGGTCGGGTGCGGATGCACGGTCATGGTGAGTTCCTCGGCACTGGCGTTGAGGAAGCGGGCGAGGCCGGCTTCGGCAATCAGCTCGGTCGCGTGTGGACCAATGATGTGGACACCGAGAACATCGTGCGTATCGGCATCAACAACGATCTTAGTGAAACCTTCTGGCTCACCTTCGATCACGGCCTTGGCGTTCGGCATCATTGGGAACTTACCAATCATGACTTCGTAGCCGAGTTCCTTGGCCTTCTCTTCGCTCAAACCAACCGAGCCGATTTCCGGCTTGCAGTAGGTGCAGCTTGGCACGTTGAGGTGATCCAGCGGGAACGGATTGTGACCGGTGATGTGCTCCACTGCGATCACACCATGGTGACCGGCAGTGTGGGCCAGCATCTGGATGCCGTTGACATCGCCGATGGCGTAGATGCCTTCGACATTAGTGCGCATCATGTCATCGACCACGATGGCGCCCTTCTCAGTCTTGATGCCGAGCTCTTCCAGACCGATGTTCTCGATGTTCGGCTGTCGACCAGTGGCAACCAGAAGCACATCGGCTTCAACCACGGTCTCCTTGCCCTTGACGTCGACGGTGAGCTTCACGCCCTTGTCGCTAACTTCCCAGTTATCGGCGGTTGGCCGAACGCCTTCGAGCACGTTGATCTTCTGGCGCTTGAACTGCTTGGTGAGTTCCTTGCGGATGTCAGGATCTTCGTTCGGCACAACATTGCCGACTAGGGTGACTTCTGAGCCGTAGCGATGGTAGACAGATGCCCACTCAACACCGGTTGCACCACCACCGCGCACAATGATTCGCTTCGGCAGTTTCTCGAGCACCACAGCATGATCGGAATCGATCACGATCTTGCCATCGGTCGGCACGCCATCGATGGCGCGCGGTCGGGAACCGGTATTGATGATGATGTTCTTGGCAGTAAGAACTTCCTTTTTGCCACCTTCGTTGAGGGTGACTTCGATCTGGTTCTTGCCAATCAGCTTACCTTCGCCCTTGAATACCGGCACCTTGTTCTTCTTATCGAAGAGGTACTGCAGGCCGTTGTACTGCTTGTTCACAACACCGAGGCTGAACTTGAGGGCGTTGGAGTAGTTGAAGGTGGTTTCGCCGTTGATATCAACACCGAAGTTGCCGGCATCTTTCACGGTGTCCAACACGCTGGCGCTCTTGAGGAAGGCCTTGGTGGGGATACAACCGCGGTGCAAACACACACCGCCAACCTTGTCTCGCTCAACTACAGCCACATTGAGCCCGAGCTGCTTTGCGCGGAAGGCTGCATAGTAACCACCGGTACCTGCACCGAGAATTACGAGATCAAATTCGTTCTGAGCCATGGTAGGCACTGCTCCCTGTCGTTGGCCGGGCAAATGCCCGCAACCATTCACATTTCCTTACCTGATATTGTACGGTACGGAGAAATCTCCGGGTGTACTGCATACAGATTGGCCACATGGTGATAGATGACGGTCTCGCGACCAGTCAAATCTCGATTCTTCGGATATTCTCTGGCTTCTCATGTGGTCTTTTCAGAATCGTTCATCCGGGCAGATGGTATAAAACAAGAACCTGCAATTGTCAGGACGGGCATCATCAGGTTGGTTGATCGCCCGAATCCATACTCTCGCCGTCGTTCGCAATATCTACACGACGGCAAAATTGTGAAAGGATGTCCGTCAGTGGATGACCCTCCATCTGACTCTATGAGGCGTAGATTTACACGCATAACTCTCTGTAATTGTGGAGGGGTGACGTGACAGATCTGATCATGCTTCTGGTTGGTCTGGTACTCGCAATCGGCAACGGCCTCTTTGTTGCCGCAGAGTTCTCTATTGTGAACCTGGACCGACGTGAGCTCGAGGTACGCCGCAGTCGCGGCGAGAATGGCCTCAATACCATCATCGATGCGCTCAAGATCACCTCAACGCATCTCTCTGGTGCCCAGCTGGGCATCACCATCACCACACTTCTTACCGGTTATACCTTTCAGCCCGCAGTGAGCTCGTTGGCCCGTGGGCCGTTGAGTGCGATGGGGATGCCATCATCAACCGTGACTGGTGTCAGCGCGCTCATAGGTGTGGTGCTGGCGACAACGGTGTCCATGCTCGTGGGCGAGTTAATCCCCAAGAATTTGGCGATTTCGCTCCCTCTCCCCACCGCGAAAGGTGTGATGCCGTTTCAGACGGCATTCACGAAGGCCTTCCTGCCAATCATCAATGCATTCAATAACGCCGCGAATGCCACCGTGCGACTCTTCGGTATCGAGCCGAAGGAGGAACTCTCCGGTGCCCGATCCGCTGAAGAACTCAGTTCACTGGTGCGACACTCGGCCTTGCAGGGATCACTCGATCTGGATCACGCTACGTTGCTCACTCGCTCCTTGCGATTCTCGGACCGTATTGCAGTGGAAGTAATGACGCCTCGCGTGAAAGTTGAGTCACTGGAAGCGACTGATACCGTCAACGATTTGATTGATCGCGCTCGCAAGAGTGGTCATAGTCGATTTCCTGTCTACGAGGATTCGATTGACCACGTTGTCGGTGTTGCGCATCTCAAGCACGGATTCGCGCTGCCAGTGGATCAATGGTCCACGACGCCCGTTTCTCAGATCATTTCCGAAGTGGCATTCATTCCGGAAACCATGCCGGTCGAAAACCTTCTGGAAGAAATCCGTGGCCACGGCCACCAGATTGCTATCGTTATCGACGAATATGGCGGTACCACCGGTATCGTGACGTTGGAAGACCTTGCCGAAGAAATCGTGGGCGATGTCATGGATGAGCACGACGATTCGGAAGAAGCGATTCAACGACACGAAGATCGCTTGGTACTGGACGCAGGTCTGCGACCAGATGAACTTCTGGAGCGCACTGGAATCGAGGTTCCAGATGATGGCGAGTACGAAACGCTTGCCGGCTACATGGCCGCGACTCTTGGTCACATCCCGGAAGTTGGAAGTGTTGTTGAATTGGAAGACGGCGAATTACGCGTAACCGAAGTAGATCGCGCCACGGTGGTGGAGATCGAGTACATCTCTGATCATCCGGAAACTGACCCGGCTTTTGAGACGATCGCGGATCGAATCGCACGCATTCGGGAAGAGGAGGCGAGCGATGAGTGATTCAATTCCAGGGATTCTGGCGCTCTTTGTTTTGCTTGCTGGTAACGCGTTCTTCGTGGGCGCTGAATTCGCGGTGATCTCTGCGCGCCGATCCCAGATTGAACCGAAGGCAGCTGCCGGAGATTCCCGCGCCAAGACCGCCTTGTGGGCGATGGAGCACGCGACGTTGATGCTCTCAACCTGTCAACTCGGCATCACGCTCTGTTCGATCATCATCCTGCAGGTTTCCGAACCAGCCATCCATCACTTGTTGCAAGTGCCGTTGGAAGCCATCGGACTTTCGACATCAATCATTACACCGACTGCCTTCGTGGTGACACTGCTATTGGTCACGTATCTGCACGTAGTGTTCGGTGAAATGGTGCCGAAGAACATGGCGTTCTCAGTCCCGGATCAAGCCGTTCTGTGGCTGGCACCACCGCTCGTGGCTATTTCCCGCGTCCTCAAGCCGGTGATTGTGGCGATGGACTGGGTAGCAAATCACGCTCTGCGATTGGTGGGCGTGGAACCAAAGAAAGAAGCGAACAGCACCTTCACATTGGATCAGATCGAGACAATCGTCGACGAGAGCACCAGCACGGGCAGCCTGGAAGACCGGTCCGGCACCCTGAGCGCGACCTTCGAGTTCAGCACCCAAAAGGTGGAAGATGTGATGATCCCGGCCGATCAGTTCACATTGCTGTCAGGGAGTGCGACCCCGCGAGATATTCAGTCCAGCGTCGCAGCAACCGGATTCAGTCGCTACTTCCTTTCAAATGGAGATGCCCACACGCCTCTGGGGTATGTGCATGTCAAGGATTTGTTGGATCTGACAAGCGCTGATGCCCTGGATTCGCCTGTGCCGGTCGAAGTTGTGAGACCGCTGAGTCCTTCTCCGGTCGCTCAGGATGTGGAGGATGCGCTGGCGAGCATGCGATCCTCGAACAGTCATGTGAACATCGTGGTGGACCCGAGCGATCAGTTCGTGGGACTCCTCTTTCTGGAGGATATTCTCGAACTCCTCATCGGCGAAGTTTCGGACGCAACACAAGTTGCGACGGACTCGTAACTACACAGAAAACGGTGGCGATTCGCTTTCATGCAGAATCGCCACCGTTGCCACAATATTCCCTTGACCTTTGTCATTGATTCCTGTTACATTATCTGCCGTCACGTCGACGTAGCTCAGTGGCAGAGCAAAGGACTCATAAGCCTTCGGTCGGTGGTTCGAATCCACCCGTCGACACCAAAACTCCCCACACAATCCAGGCAAGATATCGATGCAAAATCCTGCAGGCAAGCCAGATTCTCGAGAGACTGGTATTCTGCAGCGCTTGCGCGTGTCTCTGCGTGCCCTCCAATCATCCACGCCACACGTGCTGATAGCGTGCAGTGGTGGTAAGGATTCTGTGGCGCTGACCTGGTTGCTCGCGGATCTGCGCCGCCTCGGATTGTTGAATCTCTCTATGGCGCACATCCATCACGGGCAACATCAGCAAGCTGATCAAGCTGCCAACGCTATCAAGGAAATCGGAGAAACACTCTCGATCCCTACCTACGTTCGTCGACTGGAGCAGGCCGCCATCGATGCCCACACCGGTGTTGGCCTGGAAGAGGCCATGCGACGCGAACGATACCGCGTGCTTGCCGAAATCGAGCACGAGGTGAAAGCGGATGCGATCGCGCTCGGCCACCATCGGACCGATCAGGCTGAAACCATGCTTCTGCACCTCATTCGTGGCACCGGACTCGATGGACTCGCTGGCATGCAGGAGATGGAGCCGCGAGAGATTCCATGGTGGGGGGAATCAGATGTCACAACCAACGTGCTTGTTTGGCGCCCTTTGTTGCATGAATCCTCTACGAAGATTGCCGAAATCGCCGTCAGTTCTCGCTTGCCGATCGTCGAGGATCCCACGAACGTCGAGACCCGATTTCGACGGAATGCGATTCGCCATGAAGTCCTGACGGTATTGGAGAACATCTCTCCAGGATCAACCCAGGCCATCGCTCGTTCTGCAGATGTGATTCGCCGTGATGCTGATCTACTTCATCAAATCACGGAGCAGACACTGATGGATGCCAGGAGGAATGAAATGCTGGATCGATCACAGTTGATTGTCCATCCCGGAGCGCTACAGTTGCGTGTAATTCGCGCCTGGATACTCGGCGAGCTTCCTCACCTCGACCTCGCGGAAGATCGTGTCCGCGCCGTGCAAGTCGCAGTGGAGCGGAATAGAGGTGGATCGACGATCGAGATCGGTGGCGGTGCCAGGGTGGTTCTGAGAGACGGGATGTTGTTGCTGGAATCGTGAGACAATGGCAAAAGGAAACGCGAAGAGTGAGGTAGGTCTAAAGTGCAGATTCCTGATAACCAAAAATCAATCGGTGTGAGTCGTGTACTCATAAGCGAGCAGCAGATCGTTGATGAAATCGCTGCCATGGCGAGCGAACTGGATAGTGAGTATGGCGACGATTTGCCGCTGGTTATCTGTGTTCTTCGTGGCGCAGTCAACTTCATGGCAGATCTTGTGAAGCAGATGACTATTCCTCTTGAAATGGATTTTATGGCGATCTCGAGCTATGGCAATTCCACTAAAAGCTCGGGCGTTGTGCGGATCCTCAAGGATCTTGATGAAGAGATTAATGGTCGTAGATTGATCGTGGTTGAAGACATTGTCGATAGTGGCCTCACACTTCAGTACCTGCTGGATCATCTGTCTCGACGTGACCCCAAGGACATTCGAGTGGTGACGATGGTGAAGAAAGACAAGCCGGATGCCATCGATGTTCAGGTAGACCGAATTGGCTTCGTTGTGCCGGATGAGTTTGTGGTGGGTTACGGTCTCGATTACCAGGGCAAGTACCGCAATCTTCCGTACATCGGTGTTCTCGATCCATCGGTATACGCAAACGTTGACGATCCAGTGAGTGAGACCGAGTACTAGGCTACTTGGGCACGTTCGGATAGACACATTTTCGAAACATTCCATTGCATCGCTGCATGTAACATGTGGGTGAAGTGTCGATCTGGATACATTTGCGAAAAGGATGCACTCATGCCCATGCCTGGTTGGTGGAGACACCTCAACAAGCGGTTCTTCAATCCTCGCGCAATGAAATCGGAACACAACTGGTCGCTGATTACTCACCAAGGCCGCCGATCCGGTAGGAGTTTCACTACCCCAATCGATGCAATGGAAGTGCCGGGTGGGTTTGCGGTTTATCTGATGTATGGTCGCAATACTGATTGGGCGAAGAATATTCTGGCAAGCGGTAGCGGGACAATGGAGAAATCTGGGAATCGTTATCAGATATCTGATCCCAGGATTGTTCAGTTCGATGAGCTAGCCAATGAACTCCCTCAGGATGCGGAGAAACCTCCTGCCATTCTGAGAGTGAAAGAACTGATTCGCTTCGAAGTCCAGCCGGTGTAATCAGGAAAAGCGAAACACCCGGTCCAATTGGACCGGGTGAAATCGTGCCTGTTGGTGGAGACGGGGGGATTCGAACCCCCGACCTCTACAGTGCGATTGTAGCGCTCTCCCAACTGAGCTACGTCCCCGCGAGGCAAAGTGAGTATAGGTGACCCGTATTCCTTGCGTCAATAAGCATTGGGATCTGAGGCAGCGAATGAGAAAGGGGTGGGCCAGCGTTGATCGCGAAACTCATCCTTGATGGACCAATTGGGAGTTATGGTCACTTTGCGGCTGTGATTTTCGAATAAGCACCGCGTAAGTGTTTGATATGATTGACCTAATCTTCGCGGGAGTAACTCAGTTGGTAGAGTGTCTGCTTCCCAAGCAGAATGTCGCGGGTTCGAGTCCCGTCTTCCGCTCCGTATGAGACTCACACCGTGCGTTTTCTCAGCGCGATCTTAGGCTTTTGGACCCAGGTTGTTAGCACACGGCGAATCCACCGGCGGCATTCATCACTGAATAGCCAAATACCGATTGCGATAGGTATCCACAATAGTGCGAGCGACTTCGCTGAAATCGTATCTACCCTGATCTGGGTTGAAAGTGGTGCCAGTGACTCCACAATCACCAACACGATGCGCAACAACATCGATGGCACCACGGCGGCCACTTCCGCGACTCCGGGGGCGAAGAGTGCCAGGAGCGCGAATCCGTAGGTCACCGGAAACGCGAGCGCCATGACCGGTGCCACAAGTATGTTGGCAACGATGCCTATAGGTGACCAGACTCCAAACGATGCCAACGAGATGGGGAGAGTGGCGATGGATGCCACACATGGTCCTGCCGCGATCTTGAACCAGACTGAGGTCGATTGTCGTGATATGCGTGTGGGCAGAACCATACACAGTGCCATTGATGCTACGGCCGACAGCCAGAAACCAACGGTGTGCACCACTAACGGCTGAACAAGCGCCATTGCTCCAAGAGTGAGTGTTAGTAGCGTCAACGGATCAGGTCGCCTGCCGGTATGCCTTCCAAGAATCGTGAGCGTGGCCACGATTGCAGCTCTCACGGCTGGAGCTTCCATCCCCACGAGTAACGTGAACACCCAAACCACACCAATCAAAAAGAGATGAAACGCCCAGCGGGAGCTTTCGCGTTTGGGATGAAACCAAAGTGCGACGAATCCGATAATGATCGAGACGTTTTGTCCGCTCACTGCAGTGATATGCGAGGTGCCGGTGGCCAGGAACCATTCTTCCGCTTCGGGTGAGAGGAGGGAATCATCGCCAGTGATAATGCCAGTGGCCAAGGCGCCGGCATCTCCCGGGATCACATCCTGAATCGAGGAGGTGATTGTCGCATTCATCTGCGCAAGCCAACGGTATAGTGCGGGGCCTCGTTCCAAAGGCCGAACCGCATTTGCATATGCCTGACCTTCGGCGCCCTGAGAACTCACGAAATTCCGGTAGCTTGGGGGCAAATCCTGCAACGGCTGAAACTCCCAGGAAACAGATGCTGTGAGTCCTTTGCTTACGGGCGGCCGCTGATCGGGAACATTCACCAATACGAGGGCATCTGCAGGCACGCACTGTTCGCCGAGGCAGAGTTCATCGACATCAAAGAGCACACGGTGTCCGTTTTCGATGGGTCTCGGGAAGCTGACAATACGGCCGATCGCACCTGTTGATGGTTGTAGATCCGGATGCATGGTTTCTGTTGGGGGCTGCTGGGTACGAAGCGCTCCGAACACGGCAAACAGCGCGCATATCACGAAGATTCTTAGGCGTGGATTCCGCTCTATCAAACGCACCACCGCCAGTACTGCAAGACAGATGGGAAGGGCGTACCACCCGAGCCATACACCAGCCAGCAGCGACAGACCAATGACGATGCCGTTAGTCATCTCCAGATACCGTCACCAAATCTCGCAAGCTCTCGACCAACGTGGGCGAGACTCCTTCGACATTGATCAGGTCATCGATATCTTGAAACGGTCCCTGGAATTCGCGATAGGCAACGATCCGCTGGGCCAGCACATCGCCGATACCTGGAAGTTCTTTTAGCTCTTCCACACTGGCAGTATTGATATTGATCTTTTGTGTGTTGGATGTGGTCTCTGTATTTGCTGCCACCTGAACCTGCGTTGGAATCACGATTATTTGGCCATCCACCACGCGCGTGCTGAGGTTGACCAATGGTTTGTCGGCATTCGGTGCGAACCCGCCAGATGCGTTGATCACATCGATCATGCGATCTCCGGGTTCAATCACCACTACACCAG
>JAFAEA010000329.1 GCA_023424355.1 Chloroflexota bacterium
GGGAGTGGTGCCGTTCCTGAAGGTGGTGAACGATGCTGCTGTCGCCGTGAATCAGGGTGGCAAGCGCAAGGGCGCCGTGGCTGCGTACCTCGAGGTATGGCATCTGGATTTCCAGGAGTTCCTCGATCTGCGGAAGAACTCCGGTGATGATCGCCGCCGTACGCACGATATGCACACTGCCGCGTGGATCCCGGATCTGTTCATGGAACGTGTGCGCGAGAACGGCAGCTGGACCCTGTTCAGCCCGAGCGATGTGCCGGATCTGCATCACATCTATGGCGATGCCTTCCGCCAGCGGTACGCCGAGTACGAGAAGGCTGCCGAAGCGGGCGAGATTCCCAACAGCCGCACCATGCCTGCGACTGAACTGTGGCGAAAGCTGCTCAGCGCGACATTCGAAACAGGACATCCGTGGCTGACATTCAAGGACCCAAGCAATCTCCGCAGTCCGCAGGATCACGCTGGAGTCGTGCACAACTCCAATCTCTGCACCGAAATTCTGCTCAATACCAGTGAGGATGAAGTTGCTGTCTGCAATCTGGCCAGCATCAATCTGCCGAATCACATGGTGGATGGAAGGCTGGATCGCGAAATGCTCGGCGATTCCGTCACCACGGCCATGCGCATGCTGGATAACGTGATCGATATCAATTTCTACCCGATTCCGGAGGCAGAGAACGCGAATCAGAAGCATCGTCCGGTTGGTCTCGGCATGATGGGCTTCCAGGATTGCCTGTGGCAACTCGGCGTGAGTTACGCCAGCCCGGAAGCAGTGCAATTCGCCGATGAAAGCATGGAACTCATCAGCTGGCATGCGATTCTCGCAAGCTCCAACCTCGCTGCCGAGCGCGGTGCATACAGCAGCTTCGCCGGCAGCAAGTGGGATCGCGATATTCTGCCGATCGATTCGCTGGAACTCGTAGAACAGCAGCGCGAGGTGCCTCTGGATGTCAATCGTGGCTCCTCGCTGGATTGGAAGCCGGTGCGTGATTCGATTCGTGCCCACGGTATGCGCAACAGCAACACCATGGCGATTGCACCAACGGCAACCATCGCCAACATCCAGGGTGTGACTCAAAGCATCGAGCCGCTGTTTACCAACCTCTTTGTAAAGAGCAATCTGAGCGGCGAGTTCACCATCGTCAACGAATATCTCATCGCCGATTTGGAAGAGGCAGGTCTCTGGGACGACCAGATGCTGGCCGAGCTCAAGTACTGGGATGGTTCTGTTGCGGCGATCGAGCGCATTCCGGAGGAGATCCGACGTCGATATCCGACGGCTTTCGAGATCGAGCCAGAGTGGCTCATCGAGGCGGCGGCACGTCGGCAAAAGTGGATCGATCAGGGACAGAGCCTGAATCTCTACATTGCGGAGCCGAGCGGCAAGCGCCTGAACGATATGTACATGCAAGCGTGGGAAAGTGGTCTGAAAACCACCTATTACCTGCGCAGTCGGGGAGCTACCCAGAACGAGAAGAGCACTATCGATATCAATCGATTTGGCTTGCAGCCGCGCTGGATGAAGAGCCAGAGCGCCAGCGCAAACGTGAGCGTTGCCCGAGAAACCGCACCGGCCGATTCGGTAGCGCCGACCGTGGAGGTCCACCAGGAAGCCAAGCCAGATGGAGCTGAACTCCTTCGCCGTGCGATGGAGCTGAATCGCAACCTGCCGGTGGAAGAAGAACTCGATTGCGAGGCGTGTCAGTAGCCGGACGAGAATTTCCCAATCTGGTAGCGTCACCCCGGGAACGCCTCGCTGTGAGGCTGCGCCTCATCCGCCTTCGGCTGTGGGTGACATTGCCTGGAAGTGACCCACAAGGGGTCACGCTACCGAGTCATTGAAGGACCAAACCATGCAAACCGAACCAAAATCCAGTCTCATCCTCGGCGTCGAGGCCGCACCTCGCGCCGCGGTTTCCAGCGCCGATCAAAAGCGACTCATTAACTGCGAGGCGGTGGACGTCAACCAGCTCATGCCGCTCAAATACCATTGGGCGTGGGAGCATTACCTCAACGGCTGCGATAACCACTGGATGCCCACCGAAGTGGCGATGGGCGAGGATATCGCCCTGTGGAAGAGCAGCCGCCTCAGCAAGGACGATCGCCTCGTCATCATGCGGAACCTCGGCTTCTTTTCTACCGCTGAGAGCCTGGTGGCCAACAATATCTCTCTCGCTATCTTCCGATACGTCACCAACGCCGAGTGTCGACAGTACCTGCTGCGACAGGCATTCGAGGAAGCCATTCACACGCACACCTTCCATTACATCGTCGAAAGCCTGGGGTTGGACGAGCGCGAAGTGTTCGGGATGTACAACGAGATCCCAAGCATCCGCGATAAAGATGAGTTCGAGATGAAGCTGACGGTGGATATTCTCGATCCCAACTTCAGCACAGATACGGATGAGGGCGCGCAGAAGTTCCTCGAGAACCTCATCGGGTTCTACGTCATCATGGAAGGCATTTTCTTCTACGCCGGTTTCGCGATGGTATTGAGTTTCCATCGGCAGAACATGATGAAGGGGATCGGAGAGCAGTTCCAGTACATTCTGCGAGATGAAACCATCCACCTCAACTTCGGGATCGATCTGATCAACGGTATCAAGGCGGAGAATCCGCACATTTGGACACAGGAGTTCCGGCAGCGCATGAGTGAGCGCATCGCAGAATCCGTCGAGCTCGAGAAAGCCTATGCCCGCGATTGCCTGCCGAATGGTGTGCTCGGTCTCAATGCTGAGTTGTTTGAGCAATACGTGGAGTACATCGCCGATCGCCGTCTGGAGCGCATCGGTTTGCCAAAGCAGTTTGGTTCATCTAACCCGTTCCCCTGGATGAGCGAAACCATCGATCTCGGCAAGGAGAAGAACTTCTTCGAAAGCCGGGTTACAGATTACCGTCGCGGTTCCAGCCTGAGTTGGGATGAGTAGCCGGTGGTGGAGAATCGAGCGATAAAGACTGGGCCCAAAATCGATTACGTCTCGACTCTATCTCGCATACCGGATCTGATTTCACCTCCTGATCAAATTCTGATTCGAAAGCTCGAGAAGCTGGGCTGTCTGGTGAAACTGCAGCGAGATGGCAAACGGCACACGCTGGTGATTCTTGAATCGGGCCGGAAAGCGATTCGCAAGACTGCGTCTGGTCGGTACCCGGTGTCGGCGGCGTTCGAAATGTGGAGCTGCCGGCGAGCACCGCTTGGCACTACAGCCGACGAGTAAAAGGAGAGCAACGGCGAGTCTCGCCGTTGCTCTCCTTTCCAATTCCTAGTTACAAGTTTCTCCAGTGGGAGTCACCGGAATGTAAACAGTCACGGATTGTTGAGCGTACGAGTTGAAGTCAAGAGTGCCCTCCTGAACGATCATATAGCCGCAAACCGGTGTTGCCCTCAGTGAATAATCGGTGTCTCCAGCCGTCCAATCTGCGTGGAAAAAGTCCACCTGACCATCGACGACGGTATCATCGCAGCCGATATTTGATGCGGCCTCATTGCCTTTTCGTAGCTGAGCACAGTTTTCGGCATTTGCAACCAGCTTGTTGGTGGTGATGTCGTAGAACACCACGGAGACATTCATGGTGCCTTCGGGAGCCTGCTCTTTCGATTGCGAAAGCAGGATGCTCAGTGGCTGATTCTCATTGCCGCGCAGCACACTCACCGTTAAGTCATCCATTGCAGGATATCCTTCTGGTGTGGTGGTTTGGTGGATGGTGTATTGCCCGTAAGGGATATCCTCGAACAGCACGCGGCCATCGCCATTTTCATCGCAACCGATGTTGCTGTAGCCCACGAGCTCGTAGCAAACATCGGTCAATGCCTCGCCAGTTTCCGGATCCCGTGTGAGCAGATACACGTCGGTGGTCTGGTTGTTATCCCTACCACCCTCTGTGATGGTTGTGAAATCGGTATTGGATTCGTTCACCGTGATGCTGAAAGGCTCGACGGTATTGACGGAGTTGTCGGTGTAGACGGGTTCGACCTCGTATTCGCCATACGGAATGTCCTCGAAGAGCACATTGCCGTCCTTATTCTCATCGCACCCCACATTGCTGTAGCCAACAAGTACATAGCAAATGTCGGTTACAGGTTCACCATTGGAGTACTGCGTCCATATGCGCACGTCCACTGTGTTTTGCTGAGCTCCCACGTGCGGGATGCTCAAAAAGAGCAAGCTGGCCGTGAACATCAATGAGAAGAGTATTCGGCGGAATTTCATCTCGTACCTCCTTGGACTTTGGCGACAGGTTTTTCATCTTATGAAAAAGAACGCCTCACTCTGTTCGTTGGTTTCACATTGCCGTAAGAGGGAGATATTCCTGGTGCTAGACATCGCAATCAGCAGGTATTGAGGTAAGTCTCAACACGATGAATGTGTGGTACTCCCCAATCTTGTGCATCTCAACCTCATCTGGGTTCGCCTGCTCGTAACCGCAGGCCAGGGAGGCCACCTCAAAGGTCGGCTGGCCGAATGTTGGATCAACGCCCTGGAAATCGATCTGGCCGTCAACGATTCCATCATCGCAGCCGGTATTGGTCATTCCCGGGAACTCGATGCATGTTTTTTCACTGGCCACCCGCTCGCCAGTTTCGGCATCAACTGCCACCACGCTGACATTGATCGATGTTTCCGAACCCTGCGATTCAGCCTGAATCAGTGGAAGAATCACGTCGCCAGTGCCAAAAGCAGGATTGGGAGTCAGGGCGATCTCATAATCGCCAATGGCGTCGTAACCGTCCGGAGTGATTGTTTGCCGGATTGTGTAGTTGCCCCACGGGATGTCCTCGAACATGATGATGCCATTGCTATCGTCGTCGCAGCCGATTTGGCTGTAATCCAATAATTGGTAGCAAGCTCCCTCGATAGAATCGCCAGTCTGAGGATCACGCGTAATGATCCCCAGATTTGTTGTGGGCTCGGCTTCTATGAGATTGACGCGATAGTCATTGTTGTCTTCATTCCGAATCTCGAGTGCCCAGAGGTTCACACCGGGTTCGCCGATAGGGTAGAAGTTACCGATTTCCGCTGTTTGCACCAGTTTGTAGGTGCCAATCGGTACATCCGGGATGGTGATCAGACCGTCACCATCGGTGTCGCAATGCGGCTCTTTGTAAAAGCCTTCAAGCTCATAGCAGACATCGACGAACGGCTCGTCTGATGCATCGAGAACCGTCTGGATTCGTAGCGGCTGCACCGCCAGTTCCCCATCCTGAGCAGATCCGGACCCAGTGCCGACCAGCATCATACAGAATGTCAGAAAAACCGTGCCTATCTTCTTCGGGAGCATGTCGCCTCCTGTGTAAAATATGGCGTTTCGCCATTTCCGTCTATCAGTGAGACGCACATGCCCCTGAAATGGTTCTCCTGGTGTCAGGTTGTTAACAGTTCCGCCGCTTGCAGGCAGGTTATCCCTTAACTGAACCGGCCATGATTCCGCGGACAAAGTACTTTCCGAGGATGATATAGATCAGAAGCGTCGGCAGGGCGGTCAATACTGCGCCGGCCATCACGACGTTCCATTCAATACTGAACGAACCACTCAGATTGTTTAGCGCCACGGTGATCGGTTGTCGCGCCGGATTGGTAATCACGGTGAGCCCGAACAGGAATTCGTTCCAGATATTGGTGAACTGGAAAATTCCCACCACCACGAACGCCGGAATACTCAACGGCAACATGATCTGGAAGAAGATCTGCAGCAGGCCAGCGCCATCGACGCGAGAGGCTTCCACCAGCTCGACAGGTACGCTCGCGAAGTAGTTTCGGAAGATCAGCGTGGTGAATGGCAACCCATAAACCACGTGCACAAGAATCAGACCCGGCAGGGTGCCGTAAAGCCCGATATTTTGCAGGAACTTGATCAGCGGTATCAGGATGCTCTGATACGGAATGAACATGCCGAAGAGCATGAGCGTGAACAGCAGATCGCTCCCTCGGAACTTCCACTTGCTGAGAATGTAGCCGTTGAGCGATCCGAGGAAGCCGGAGATGATCGTGGCCGGAATCACCAGCTTCACGCTGCTCATCACATTCGGGCTGAGCTTCTCCCATGCAGCGCCATATCCGCCGGAGCTGATTTTGGATGGCAGTTCCCACATGCGACTGAAGCTCACCACATCGGCAGTCTTCAGCCCGTTCATCACCATCACATACACGGGAATTAGATAGAACAGCAGCATGATGGCGAGGAAGCCAAACATGAAGTACTTGCCAATACCTCGCTTCTTGCCGGTGCTGCTGTAAGAGGTGGGTGCGCCGAGTTCTGCTGCCATTGCTACACCTCCTTCATGGATTTGGCGAGATACGGAATAATCACCAGACTCACCAGGAAGAGCATCACCACCGATGCGGCCGCGCCAGTGTTGTACTCCAGCACCTTAAACGTTTTATCGAACATGAAAATTCCGGGAACTTCCGTGGCATAGCCCGGTCCTCTACCAGACATCGCGTACACGAGATCGAAGATCTTCAGGCTGACGTGTCCCAAAATGATCATACAGCTGATTGTGATGGGTTTAAGTAGTGGAATGATGATGTGGCGATAGAGCTGGAACGTGGAGGCGCCATCGAGCGCGGCCGCCTCGCGGACATCGTCGTTGATGGCGGCGAGTCCGGAGAGATACATTGCCATCGCGAATCCGCTTAACTGCCACACTGCCGCGATGATGACCGGTAGCATCGCCATTGGGAATCCGAGTTGCGCCTTGATCATTTCGGGTAGGGGGATGATGTTCGCCAGATCCCCCATCACTCTTGGATCGGTGATCCATTTGGGGGCGAATGGCCCCATCCCGAGTTTATCCAGTACCCAATTGATGCCGAGATCATCGACCAGCACATTGATGCCGGTTTCCGGATTGAAAATCCAGCGCCAGGCCACACCGGTCACCACAAACGAGAGTGCATACGGGAACAGGAACACATTGCGGAACAGGGCATTACCCGGCACATGCTGATCCAGCAGCACGGCAAAGATTAGCCCCAATCCCACCGCGAGAATGAGAAACAGAACGGTAAAGACCAGAGTGTTTCTGATGTTAATTTGGAAACGGGTCATATTGAAAAGCGTGTCGTAGATCTTCCACCACGGCTGGGAGATGCTGAGATCCATGCGGGCGGAATCCCAATTGGAAATGGAGATCCACACCGTCATGCCGATAAAGCCGTACACAAAAATGGCCAATGCCACCACGCTTGGTGACAAAAGCAACGGACCAATCAGCTTGTCGAACTTCGTGGATTTGGCGCGCTCCACATTTTGCACTTCGGGAGCAATTGCCTCAGTTGCCATAGATGGACCTTTTCACAGTGGGAACAGGAAGGGAGGGTGCGCAGCCGCGCACC
>JAFAEA010000336.1 GCA_023424355.1 Chloroflexota bacterium
GGCCTCATGATCGGCCTCGTTTGGGCGCTCAGTGATGGCTGGATGCCAACTGTGATCCCGGGCTGGGGTGCTCAATGGACCAATACCGTGATCTTCTCGATCCTGGTGCTGGTACTCGTCTTCAAGCCGGCCGGAATCTTCGGCAACTCGACCACTGAGAAGGTCTGATACAGAAAGGAGCAACCACAATGGCAGTTTCTTCCGTACAGGCCAGAACTCAGGCGTTCTTCAACGAACGCAAGGAAGAGGATAGAGAACGCCTTCGTAAGGTGATCATCGGAGCGGTCATCGTTTCGCTATATCCCATTCTCGATTCCATCTTTGGCTTCGGTCTTTTGCCATCGCTTATCCCTCTCATCATGTACGCGCTTTTGGCGCTCGGCCTCAACATCGTGGTCGGCTATGCTGGCTTGCTCGATATTGGGTACGTAGCATTCTTCATCATCGGTGTGTATTCGCAGGCATTCCTCACCTCGCCGAACTCAATCTTCGTGCGCAAGGGCTTTGTGCCTGAGTTCATGCAGAGTTTCTGGGTGGCGATGTTATTCGGCTGGATTCTCTCCGCCATCTTCGGTGTGCTCATTGGTGCACCAACCCTGCGATTACGCGGTGACTACCTCGCGATTGTGACTCTGGGATTTGGCGAGATTGTGCCGGATTTCTTCACCAATGCCGCCGGTATCACAGGTGGTCCACGCGGTATTGGCCAGATCGCCAAGCCGCCGACAATTCCACTTCCGGGTGGCCGCGAGATCTCGTTCTCTACCACCGACCATGTGGAATGGTTTTACCTGCTCATGATTGTGGGATTGATCACAATCTTCATGATTACGCGTCTCTACGATTCGCGGATGGGCCGGGCCTGGCAGGCGATTCGCGAAGATGAAATCGCCGCCGCAAGCGTCGGCATCAATCCGGTAGGTACCAAGCTCTGGGCATTCGCGCTCGGTGCATCGTTCGCCGGTTTCGCGGGTTCCGTGTATGGCGGCTATGTTCAGGTTGTCTATCCAGATCAGTTCCAGTTCTCGCTTTCCATCCTCATCCTTTCCATGGTGATCCTGGGTGGTATCGGCAACATTTACGGTGTGCTCGCGGGTGCACTCATCATTGGTACATTCGACCGTATTCTGGCCGTGAAACTCACAGGCCCCATGAATGCGCTCGGGCGGCAGATGGTGGAATGGGGTGGACCTTTCGAGGGCCTCGGGGAATTCCTCGCCGGGCACTCGCTTACGGCCGATCGTTTCCTCATCTTCGGTCTGGCATTGGTACTCGTGATGATCTTGCGACCGGGTGGACTCTTCCCGAGCAAGCAACGTGCTGCGGAAATGCAGGGCGATGACGATAACTTCGATTTCGATGATTACGAAACGAATCAAACCGTACGAGCAGCGCGAGCGGAGGAGGCCTAGCATGGCAACAGGAACCACAACCGCTGCGAATCAATCAGGGGTAGCCACCTCCGATGTGGTGTTGGAGACACGAGGTCTCACACAGATCTTCGGTGGATTGGTCGCAGTAGATTCAGTAGATCTCAAGATTGAACGCGGTTCGATCACGAGCGTAATTGGCCCGAACGGTGCCGGAAAAACCACGTTCTTCAACATGATTGCCGGTATCTATCGGCCGACTCGCGGTCAGATCTTGTTGGATGGCCAGCTGATAGCGGAGGGCAGCAAGTCCTTGCGGCCGGATCAGGTGACCAAAATCGGCATCAGCCGAACGTTCCAGAACATTCGTCTGTTCTCGAATGTAAGTGCTATCGATAACGTGCTCATGGGGATGCACACGCGCATGCACGCCATGCCCTGGCATGCGGTGCTTCGCACAAAGGGCCAGCGTGAAGAGGAGTTCCGGAGTCGTGCTCGCGCGTATGAGTTGCTCGATTACGTGGGACTGAGTAATTCCGCTCGGTCTACCGCGCGTAACCTCAGCTACGGCGATCAACGCCGCCTCGAGATTGCGCGCGCATTGGCAAGCGACCCTCGGCTGCTCTTGCTGGATGAACCGACTGCCGGTATGAATCCGCGTGAAACAGCTACGCTCACCACGTTCATCGATACCATGCGTAACGACCTGAACATGACCATTCTGCTCATTGAGCACGATATGAAGGTTGTGATGGGAATCAGCGATCACGTGGCGGTGCTCGATCATGGCAACAAGATCGCCGATGGCTCGCCGCAAGAGGTTCGCGAGAACTCGCAGGTGGTGGAGGCCTACCTCGGTGCCGGTTCGGCAGAGGTTATCGCCCGTCTTTCAGGAGAACCAATGCCAGAAGTTGAGAAGGAGTCCACCGATGTCGGCATCGAATGAGAGCATTATTACGCTCACTGATGTGAACTCCTACTACGGTCATATTCATGCGCTCAAGGGCATCTCTATCGATGTGAAGGCTGGGGAGGTCGTCACTCTCATCGGTTCCAATGGTGCCGGTAAGAGCACCACACTGCGAACCATCTCTGGTCTGCTCGCGCCGAGAACCGGTAGCGTGCTGTACAAGGGACAGGAAATTGGCGGCGTTCCCGCACACAAGGTCGCAGCGATGGGGATTGCGCAATCGCCGGAAGGTCGCCGCATCTTCCCGCGCATGACCGTGCTGGAAAACCTCCGCATGGGTGCCTTTGTGCATGGCAATCCGGATCCTGCCGATCTCGATCGCGTGTTCGAACTCTTCCCGCGGCTGAAGGAGCGCACAACGCAGAATGCGGGCACCATGAGCGGTGGTGAGCAGCAGATGCTTGCCATCGGCAGGGCGCTCATGCAGCATCCTCAGCTCCTGCTGCTGGATGAACCAAGCATGGGACTCAGCCCGATTCTGGTGGAACAGATCTTCAGCATCATCAAGGACATCAACAAGCAGGGCACCACCGTGTTGTTGGTGGAGCAGAACGCACTCATGGCGTTGGCTGTCGCCAATCGCGGTTACGTTCTGCAGACTGGACAGATTGTGTTGGCGGATGACGCCCGTGCATTGCTGGCCAACGAAACGGTACGCAAGGCGTACCTCGGCGAAGAATAATTTCCAGGTGCGGGTCCCCTGGCTGGGAGGAACCCGCACCTTTTGTTTCCTCTCTATCCAGCAGCAGAGTTCACACCATAATCTGAAGTAGAATGACCCGTTGGGAGGGGTGATACTCATCACCTTTGTTTTCCATGTGAGCAGAACTACTACAGCACCGAAATGAGGAATCGATGGGATTCAAAGTCAAAACCAGCAGAGTCAACATCCCCAAGCGGATCGAACGACTGAACGAACTCAGCTATAACCTCTGGTGGACCTGGCACCTGCCGGCTCGCTATCTCTTCAAGGAATTGGATCCGGTACTCTGGGAAACCGTGAAGCAGAATCCGGTGCTTTTCCTACACCGCATAGAGCCAGAACGGCTGGTGAAAGCCGTCGCCGATCCGGCATTTCTGAGCCGATACGACGAAGTGATGCGGACCTTCGATGCCATGCTCAATGGCGCCGAGAGCGATACCTGGCTGGCACTGAATCATCCGGAACTGGTGGGCAAGCAGGTTGCCTACTTCTCTGCCGAGTTTGGGTTGCATTCCGCACTTCCGATCTACTCTGGTGGTCTCGGTGTGCTCGCGGGCGATCATATCAAGGAAGCCAGCGATATGGGTCTGCCGCTCACCGCGGTGTCCTTGCTTTATCGACAGGGGTATCTGCAGCAGCGTATCGATAACACTGGCTGGCAGCAGGATGTACCTGCCATTCTCGAACCGGATTCCGAACCGGTTCAGCAGGTGTTGAATGCCGATGGTTCGCCGCTATTCGTGGAAGTGGATCTCCACGATATCGACGGCATGCTCAAGCTTGCTGTTTGGCAGGTCAAGGTTGGCCGCGTATCTCTCTACCTGCTCGATTCCGATGTTGAAGGCAATCCTGAGTGGACCCGCGAGCTCTCCAGCCGATTGTACGGTGGCGATACCTGGCATCGATTGCGTCAGGAAATCGTGCTCGGCATCGGTGGTGTGCGTCTGCTCCGCAAGTTGGGAATCAATCCCACCTTCTGGCACGCAAATGAGGGTCACGCGGCGCTCAGCATGATCGAACGCATGAGAGAGTACGTGGAGCAGGGGTTGGAAGTCTCCGAGGCTCAGGCACTCGTCGCTCGGCACACGGTGTTCACGACCCACACGCCGGTACCGGCAGGTCACGATATCTTCACTGAGCAGCAGATCGACCAATACTTCAGTCAGTACTGGCCTGAGCTGAAGATGACTCGGGAAGAGTTCTACGCGCTCGGCGCACACGGCGATCAGCCGGGATTCAACTTCACCGCGCTTTCCATGCGGCTCGCAGACTATCGCAATGGTGTGAGCGAAAAGCACGGCGAAGTAAGCCGAGAGATGTGGTTCGATATCTTCCCGGATGCCGATGCCAGTAACGCGCCCATCAAGCACATCACCAATGGTGTGCACCTGCGCACGTGGATCGGCAAGCACATGCGCGAGGCCTATGCCCGCTACCAGCCACAATACTGGAAGGAGCAGCAGGAGAAGGAGCATGTGTGGGATACCATTCTCAACATTCCCGATGAGGAGTTCTGGGCTGCCCATATCCGCGCCAAGCAGAGCCTGATTACCGCCATGGATGAGCGAGCTCGCGCCCGCTTTGTTGGCGGCGATTTCGATGCCTGGCAGGTGCTCAGCTCGGGGCCGTTCCAGAGCCCACGAGTGCTCACCCTCGGATTTGCCCGTCGATTCGCGACCTACAAGCGCGCCACGTTGCTGTTCCGCGATCTCGATCGCCTGCAGCGTATCCTCACCAATCCGGAGTTCCCGGTGCAGTTGGTGTTTGCCGGCAAGGCGCACCCGGCGGATGACGGCGGCAAGCAGCTCATCCGCGAGATCTACATGACCGCGCGTGATCCGAAGTTTGGCGGACGCATCGCGTTTGTCGAGGATTACGAGATGAGCATCGCCCGCAATCTCGTTTCCGGTGTGGATGTGTGGGTAAACAATCCACGCTTCCCGCTTGAGGCATCCGGAACCAGCGGTATGAAGGCCGCCGCCAACGGCGTGCCGAACTTCTCCATCCTCGACGGCTGGTGGATCGAAGGCTTCCAGGAGAACCCGCGTAACGGTTGGGGAATCCAGCCGGCGATCGATCTCGAAGGCGATGAGCAGGATGAGTTCGAAGCCAATGCCATGTACGATGTGCTCGAG
>JAFAEA010000347.1 GCA_023424355.1 Chloroflexota bacterium
GTATCGGATCCCCAAAGGAGCCGGCGGCCATCCTTCTCAATGGCGAAGAGCATCGGATCCACTGAAGGATCGTGGTTGGCCGCGATTGTTTGAACCCGATAGTTGCCGAACTCCAGTTCTTGCCATGGTCGCAGGGTGGTGAGCTGTAATGGAGCACCCTTCGTGGCATCATCCACAGCCATATTCACCTTTCTGGCGGATTTCCCCAGTCCATTCACGATCGCATCTACCGTGTGTCTGGTTCCGAACCATTCCAGCGGCTTCGCATTCTTTGCAGCCCACGATGCAGCCCGGGCCACGGCGTGGATCGGCAAAAGGTGATCGGCATGCGGGTGTGTTTGCAATACCCATTCGATATCAGCGAGATCGAACCCGAATCGGAGACAGGCTGCGTTTACATCCGGGCCGAGATCGATGAGCAGATCGTCATCGATCATCGCCGAGCACATCCTGCGAATCGATTTGCCTCCGGCTTCCCGTGCAGCCACACAGTTCTCACATCGGCAGTGAGGATTCGGAAATCCGCCGGCAGCACTGGTCCCCAGAAATCGCAGCTTCACACTTCTTCTCCGTATTGACTCATGGTAACCCGGCGACGATCGCCACCAAGGTGCTCGATATGTATCATCCGAAAGTTTGTTGGCAGCCAATCACCGGCGCGCTCGGGCCACTCGATGATACTCACGCCATCCGGCGGATTGATATAGACCTCGTAGCCGATATCCTCAAGCTCATCCGGATCATCGAGTCGATACAGATCCAGATGATAGAGCCGCATGGATGCGGCCTCGTGTTCGCGCACGAGGGTGAATGTGGGACTCTGCACCGGTGATTCGATGCCGAGCCCCTGCGCGATTCCCTGCGTGAGGGTGGTCTTGCCAGCTCCCAGGTCGCCATGCAGCATGATCACATCGCCGATGCGCAGTTCCTGAGCCAGATCCCGCCCCAACTGCTGCATCGCCTCGGCACTCTCGATCGTTCGAACTTCGTGATTCATCCACAATTATCCGATATCAAAATGATCCCAGGCACCGTTCCCTGGGGAATCAACTTCGCGATTACCCGAGCGATACCGCAGACCTGGCAAAGCAACAATCTCGCCAATGGCGGACATGGTTGCTCCCACTTTTTTCGCCCGCGCCATCACATCATCCACGATTTCTGCCGGTACAGTGCAAAGCAATTCGTAATCTTCACCGCCATCGGTAGCAAGTTCCTGCCAGTTCTGCGGGAACAACGCGCGCACGGCTGAAAGCACGGGCAAGGCATCGAGATCGATTTCTGCACCGACCTGACTTTGCTCAAGGATTTTGGGGAGATCGCCATTGAGCCCATCGCTCAGATCCATGCAAGAACGCACTCCGGCAGCGAGAAGTTCCTGCCCGAGGCTCACTCGAGGAGATGGCCGCAAATGTGCACCAATCAACAAATCGACGGTCGCGGCATCGCGAGGAGATTGAAGCAACCGTAAACCGGCAGCACTCGCGCCGATTGTGCCACTCACCATCACGATATCGCCAACCTGTGCGGCCGACCGGGTCATCACCGGATCGCCCTGCGGTTGCTCACCAATGGCGGTGACACTGAGCACGATCGGACCAGATGTCCGCACGATATCGCCACCGGCGATCGCAACATCGTAGATGGCGGCGAGCTCGCCGGCACCGCGATAGAGGTCCTCGAGGTCGGCAACTTCCTCATCTCCCGTGAGGGCGAGCGTGACGAATGCCGTTCGGGGAGTGACCCCCATACTTGCGAGATCGCTGAGGTTCACCGCGAGCATCTTGTGGCCAAGGCTGCGCCAATCAGTCCAATCCAGGCGGAAGTGCACGTTTTCAACCAGCGCATCGGTGGTGACGACAGTCGCGCCGGCAGAATGATCCCACCAGGCACAATCATCCTGCTGCCCATGAACTCGATCAGGCCCACGTGCGGCATCTGGCAATGCAGAAATGAGGCGTTTGATGAGGGCGAACTCGCCGAAATCGCGCACGAGCTGGGTCACGAGCTCAGTTCCCTGTAGACCTCGTAGGTCTGGCGAGCGGTGCGATCCCAACTGAACTCAGTGGCACGCTGGAATCCTCGCTCACGCATATCCATCCGTCGCGATTCATCTCGGAGGAGATCGCGCATGGTTTCGGCCCAGACATCTACGTCGTCTGCAGGAATCATCACACCGGCATCGCCCACAACTTCCGGAAATACTGAATTGTCGCTGCTCAGAACCGGGGTGCCGCAGTTCATGGCCTCGATGGCCGGCAAGCCAAACCCTTCGTAATAGGAAGGGAAGGCCAGCAGATCGGCACCGCTGTACCAGCCGCCAAGCTCCTCATCGGAAACGAATCCTGTGAGGCGAACACGATCGCCGAGCTCGAGTTCCTCCAGCGTCGATTTGAGCTCGCCGGTGAGCCATCCTTCCGGGCCCACAAGAACCAGCTGGTGATCGATATCATCCTTGATTTTGGCAAAGGCGCGGAGCAGTGTTGGCAGGTTCTTGCGTGGCTCGAGGGTGCCGACTGCCACGACATACGGACGATCGATTCCCCACTTCAGGCGAAACATATCCAGACTGGTGCCTTCTACCCGTTCCACCTTGCCGCTGGTGGCCAGCGGAATCGCCTGAATTTTGGATTCCGGCACATTAAGCCACTCGCGCAAATCTCGTGCTGTTGCTTCGGACACGGTGATGATCTTGCCCGCACGGCGTGCACTCATCCGGGTAGCCGCGATAAGCCAACTGCGCCGACTTGAAGGCAGCTGATCCGGAAACTTCAGGAAGGCGAGATCGTGCACGGTGACCACTGTGGGGGCAACGCTCAACAGTGGTACGGCTCCAATAGGTGTGTGAAAAACAGAGAGCCGGCGTGTGGCGATATTCACCGGCAGCAGCGACTGCTCCCAGAGAATCCGGGCCATCGGGTTTTCCTTGATTGGTCCCGTTTTCTGGCCAAAGAGCAAGACCTTATCGGCCGGATCCTTGATGCGCTCCAGCCCATCCACCAACTCGCTAATGTAGCGGCTGATACCCGTTTGCCTGTATCCCTCGCGCGCACTACTGAGCGCGGCATTGATTCCTATCCGCATAGATTACCCATTCGTTCAGCGAAGCTATTGCTTATACGCCGCAAAGCTCCATTCCTCCTATACTTTACGTTGATATGAGGCAATCGTGCGTGGGTGGTAACCACCAACGCAATCCGGAGCATTTGTGACTAGTTCTGAACACCAATCCGCACCGCTGGACCTTGAGCATATCGATCACGATGATGACGACGCCATTCGGTATGCCATTGAACAATTCAATGCGATGTACCCGTTCCCGCTTGATGACTTTCAACGGGATGCAATCGGGACGTTCCTGCGTGGCGATTCCGTGATGGTGGCCGCCCCGACGGGGAGCGGCAAAACTGTGGTGGCCGAATTTGGCATTTGGGATGCATTCCGCCGCACAGGTCGGGTGATTTACACTGCCCCCATCAAGGCGCTCAGTAATCAAAAGTTCCGCGATCTCCGCACCACCTATGGCGATGAGGTAGGACTCCTTACGGGTGACGTGACCGAGAATCGCGATGCCCGCATTATCGTGATGACCACCGAGATTCTGCGCAACATGCTGTTGCAGAGTCCGTGGGAACTCGACGATGTGGAAACGGTGATCTTCGATGAAATCCACTACCTCGCCGATCCGGAGCGTGGCACCACCTGGGAAGAGAGCATTATCCTCTGCCCGGAGCATATTCAGCTGATCTGCCTCAGTGCTACCGTGACCAACGCCCACGAAATCGCCGGATGGATTGGTCGCACGCACCGCCCAATTCGGCTGGTGGAGCACTTCTCCCGTCCGGTACCGCTGGCGCTTTACTACTACTACGAGAACGAACTCAGCATGGTGATTGATCACCATGGCCAGCAAATCCGCGATTTTCCGAAGGTCGGTGGTGAGGCACGACGCCGCCCCGGGGGTCGACGCAGTGATCACATGCGTGAAGCGATTGAAGAACCACAGCCACACGAAATTGTGGATGCGCTGAAATCGCAGAAGCTCCTGCCTGCCATCTACTTCCTGTTCAGTCGCAACGACTGCCAGGTGTTCGCCGAACGCCTGGCGATGATGCGTCCTCAATTGGTGGAGCCAGGACAACTCGAGCAAATCGAATCCGTTCTGCAGAGCTATCTCACCAGCATGCGGCCTGAGGATCAGGAACTGGATCAGGTGCGATTGATCACCGATCTTGCCCGCAAGGGCATCGGCTTCCACCACGCCGGTTTGCTGCCAATTCTCAAGCAGCTTGTGGAGGTGCTCTTCGGTCGTGGTCTGATGCAGGTGGTTTTCGCTACGGATACGCTTGCGCTCGGTGTGAACATGCCCGCCCGTACGGTGATTGTTGGCCGCATGACCAAATGGGATGGCCGTCGTCGCCGCATTCTGATTCCGAATGAGTTCCAGCAAATGGCAGGTCGCGCAGGTCGCCGTGGCATGGATGTGTTCGGTCACGTGGTGATCCCCTACTCGCCCATCATCCCGTTCCGGGAAGCGATGGAAGTGGCCACAGGCGATTTGCATCCGGTGCAATCGGCGTTTGCCATTCGCTATAACACCGTGCTCAACCTCTGGGATCCGCCTCGAGGCGAACGCGTGCGCCAAATGCTGCAGCGTTCGCTCGCGCAGTACCAAACCAGCCAACGGATTCGACTGATTGAGAACGACATCCTCGAGATCGAGGCGGAACAGAGTGGCTTGCTCGCTGGCCGCAGCGAAGAGATAGCTCGGGCGGATGAACTGCTGGACGAATATCAGAGTCTCAATCGTACCCACACGGGACTTCAGCGCCAGGAACAGGACCTCGTAACAACCATCATCTCCTTGCGCACGGAAGTGAGCGCCTCCACCCCGTGGAAGGAGCCCGGTCGACTCGCCCTGCGCAAGTTGCTGAAGGGCAGCCAGCCTGGTCTGGTGCTGCACACCCGCGAATACGGATGGATTGTCTGGCTCGGGCGTTCAGGTAGCAACGGCATCGGTTATGTGCTGAGCCAAAACGACAAATCCATTCATGTCATCGATGAGTACCGCCAGTTTGATTACGTAGAAAACAGCGCCAATATCGATGTTCCAGAGCATTGGCGCGATCTGGATGAGGAGAATCGCGACGAGCTGGCTGAAGATTCCGCATCCATCGAAGCGATGCTGGCGCAGCTGGATTCCTTCTTCCTGCCGGATCTCGATGCCATGGCCGAGGCACATCGCCAGCTTTTGCGTGAGCAGTCGGATAGCGAAATCGCTAATCTGGAAGAGCAGCTCACCGGTATCCGCCAAAACATGGAAGCGATTCGGCGGCAGATCAACCTGCATCCATTCCGTGATCCTAAAGCGCGTAAGGAACATCTACGCAGCGTGAAGCGTCGCGATGAACTGGAGAAGGAAAAGAACACCCTCAGCCATATCCTCGAACGCGAGGTGGATGCAGAGGATGTACGTATCCGCGGCATTATTCGCGGTATCCGCGATGTGCTCCATCGCTTCGGCTACCTGCAACGCGGATATCCAACCGAGAAGGCCGATATGCTGGCCGATATCTTCGACACCGATGGCCTGATTCTCTGCGAGCTCATCGACCAGGGCATGCTGAATTCGCTCAGTGCAGCCGAGTTGGCGGAGGTCTGCAGCTGGTTCAGCTTCGATCGCGATTTCCGCTACAACAATGCCTTCAGCCTTGGCACGCGCCTGGTGAATCTGCGACGCCGTCTGGAAGATCTGGAACACGAGATCCTCGGCGAAGAGCGGGATCATCGACTCTTCATCAGCGAGGGTCATAATCCCAGCTTCTACGGGCCGGCCTATCACTGGTGTCGTGGGTGGAGCATGAGTCAGATCGGCGAAGCGATCGAGCTGAGCGAAGGTGATCTGGTGATGACCTTCAACAAAACCATCGATCTCATGCGGCAACTACGCGAAATGCTGATCAATGTGGATCCGGAGCACCAGCTGGTCGAACGATTCCGCGAGGCCGAGCGCCTTGTACGGCGCGGCATTGTGGAGCAGAGTCTCTCGCTCGGTTTCACACCCATCGCCGATGAATCCGTTGCCGAAGAAGATGAGCCGGTGGAGGACGACAGTTCTCTTCTGGTGGATTAGCCATGCATCGCACGGTGCGCATGTTGGGAATTCTGCTGCAATTGCAGAAAGGATCCAC
>JAFAEA010000385.1 GCA_023424355.1 Chloroflexota bacterium
ATGATCCTGCTGTCATCCGATCCGGAACCATACAACGATAATCTCGATCTCGCGCTGGATGTGTTGGATACGCTGCAGTTCGCGGATGCCGGTGCCAGTACTGGCACTGCGGATCCGACCGAGACTCCGGACGAAACACCGGAGAGCAACTCCGTTGAGATCGATACCAATCTCGATGGTTCGCTCTACACCAGCCCAAATTACGGATTCACCGTAAATGTTCCACTGCAGTGGAATGTGATCGATGAAACCTCCGCCAGCACCAATGAGCAGTTGATCGTCAGCAATGGCACCAGCGAAGTCATGATCTGGGCGACAAGTGAGTACAGTGGCGATCTGGAGGGATGCGTAGATTTTGCGGCGGATGCGAGTGGACTCGATCTGCAGCTGGATAGCGATTCTGGCGGTGGAGAGTTCCGCGGTACCGCTCGCGGCGAATCGTTCGCCAACTTTGTGTACGAAGGCGATGGCGGCACCCATATGTATTTCGTCAACTGCCGGGAAATCGATGGTACAGATGGCTTCCTCATCATCACGCAGGATGTGGAATACGATCTGTTCGCCAGTGAGCGCCGATTCCGCAGCGAGATCGAGAACAGCATCGTTATGCCGTAGAACGGCTGCAAAATGGGACCGTGCCGGGCGATTTGGTACACTCGAGTCGTTGGCTTCGTACCTGCGAAGCCGGTTTGAAGCACCCCCACGGAGTACCCATGAGCCGCACAGTACATTGCGCCAAGCTGGATAAAGACCTTCCTGGTTTGGAAGAGCCACCGTTCCCCGGTGCCCTTGGCGAGAAGATTTTCGAGAACATTTCGGCCGAAGCCTACGATATGTGGAAGCCGCATCTCACCACCATCATCAACCATTACGGGTTGAACCCGGCCGATCCGGAAACCCGCAAGATGCTGCGAAATGAGATGGATAGTTTCTTCTTCGGAGAGCAGAACATCGAAGCCGATGGTCTCACACCGGATACGATTCAGAACTAGTCGCAACGCACAACGCCCTGATCGCTTCGAAGCGATCAGGGCGTTGTGCGTCTATCGGCACCATGTTTTCGTTGTAGAAGCGACGCTCGGCTAAAGCCGTGCCATTTTTTGACGAGAATTTTCCGTTGTCGGAACAAATTCGACCCGAAACAGAAATGGTGTACCTATGATTTGGGAAACCATTTCGTTTACCTGTATTTCGCCTTCTATGGGATGGCGAAAGGTTTTTATCATGTTGGTGGAAAGCCGGGGTGTGATTTCATTCCACAGCGTCGAGAATGCTGGATCGTGTGCAGCTACCGTGGAAACCAGGTTTTCTATCCGCACGCGATAGGGTGGTATCAGCGAATAAATCATCTTCATGCTTGCCACCATAACACGCGAGCTTTCTTCCCATTCGGCAATCATCGTTCGCATGTTTAGATTGCAGAACATGGAAAGGATGATGTTTCGTTGCTCGGTTGGTATCGAGGAAACGTCACCCATGAAACCAGGCAGCTTTGCGTTCCATGCGAGAAGATCAAAACACGGATTCAGAATCGCCGTCGGGTGATCTATCGCCACAATTGTTTCTCGGATGTTATCGGGAATGTTCTCATCCGGGATATTTCTCACTGGGGCCGGTGTGAGGAGGCCGATCATGAACTGTTCATCATCTGCAGAAAGGTTGAGCGCCTGAGAGATTTTTCTCAGGATTCCGGGATTGATATTTTCATAGAGACCTTGCTCTAGTTTGGAGATGAGTACCGTTGAAACGTCAGCCAGCTCTGCCAATTCAGACTGAGTAAGGTGAGGTCGTATTCGTATGCGACCATGTGGGCTTTGCTTGCTCAACGGCGAGGTTCGCTCGCGGCACGACCGTATGTACCCGCCAATCTCCTTCCATTCTCGTGGTGGTAACTGCATGCTCGCCTACATCCTGTCGCACTTATTCAACTGATAGTTTTCCTTTATGGGTAAGATACTATGGCTCTCCTACGATTCAAAACAGAAGTTGGCAGATTCCTGATGGTGTGGATTTCAAAAGGTTCATCCTTCTGCCTCGATGGTCCCCCAATCGGCGAGGAGCAGATCCCAATCATCAAGATCGCTTGCGACGAAAAAGAGAGGAACGTGTCACGAAGCGACACGTTCCTCTCTTTTTGCTCAGGATGAGAAGGTCGTTTATTCCTCGATCATGCGATCGCGACCACCACTCACGGCGCCGGCGCTCAGCTTGCCAAGCGTGCACACAATCATGGTGAACACACCACCAGAACCATCCGGGGTCACAGTAATATCGCGTACCTTCAGGTTGCTGTACGGCGAACCGGTGCGATCTTTTCCGAGCCAGGTGTTTACCTCATCCATGGAACCATTGGCATCGGCCGCAGCATTCTTGCTGTGAAACAGGAAAACACGGGTATCTGCAGGCGAAAGCTCAAGCGACATTTCTGTATCCTTTCAATCAGTATTGCGCACCTGTTGAGGCCGTAATCGCGAGCCGGGCGCGCACTGGACTTTTCCATTGGCAGTATACGAGACCCCGGCGTGCCGCGCCGGAGATTTGGGAAGCGAGCACACGCATGGGAATTCGGGTTCTGGTAGTTGGCAA
>JAFAEA010000016.1 GCA_023424355.1 Chloroflexota bacterium
GACCGACCATCGTGCCGCTGGCGTATGGCTACGATGGCGAAGCTGCTTATGCAGTAGGACCCGTGGGCCAGAAGATTCGAATCATGCGGCAGCAACCACTCGTCAGTTTCGAGGTCGATACCGCCGAAGCCGAGGATCGCTGGCAAAGTGCCGTCGCCGAGGGCGTGTACGAGGAGCTCGATTCGCCGGAAGCCCGGGAAGCTGGTCTGCAGGTAATCTTTGGGGATCGCGAGCGACCATTCATCCCTGCCGAGCATGTGGTGTACCGGCTACGATTCACTGCCAAGACCGGTCGATTCGAAGTTCCAGACGAAGAAGCCCATCTGCACGAAAAGTAATCCACAAACACAACGCCCCGGTGCAGAAAGCTCTGCACCGGGGCGAATGCGTTTTCGACGATCGAGGGACTATCCCTGAAGTGCGTTGAGCTCTTCCTGATAGCGATCGACAGTTTCCTGAACATCGGCACCGCCACTGACGATGTCGTTCAGTGCATTGGAGAGGATGTTCTCTACATCGAGCCAGTACACCAGGTTCGGGCGTGGTCGGGTGTAGCCGAGTGCTTCGGTTACGACCTCGAAGTATGGCTCCTGCCAATCCTCTACCGTGCCCAGAGCATCGTCGCGCATGCTGGCCCAACCGATGCGAGCAGTGAACTCTTCCTGAACACTGCGCTGCATCCAGAACTTGGCTACATCCACAGCCATGTCGTAGTTCTGGGTGCCCTTGGCAATACCGAAGACATCGCCACCGAGGACCAGCGCATTTCCGGCCGGACCTTCCCAGCCTGCATAGGCCAGAACTTCGGTCTTGCCACCTTCACCAACAATGGTGTTGACGCCAAACGGCCAGTTCTGTGCCAGCACCGCACTCTCATTGAGCATGTAGGTGTTGGTGGTATCGAAGGTTGCAGTTGGCCACTGTGGGGTCAGGAACGGCTTCAGATCCGCCATGAACTGGAACGCCGCCACACCGGCTTCATTGTTGATCTCCAGTGGATCACCACCGGCCTGCCAAATGAACTGGGTCACCGTCACACCAGCTGGACCACCGGGCACACCCTGAATGGAGATTTGGCCGACACCGGCGTTATCCACAATGGTCTGACCAACGGCCTTCACATCTTCCCATGTGGCTGGTGGTTCGCTAATGCCCCATTCCTCGAACTTGGCCGAGTTGTAGTAGGTGATCTGCACATTCGGGCGAGCTGGCAGGAAGTAGTAGGTGCCGTCGAACTGCAGCACTTCCTTCAGCGCCTCGATGGTGGCACCTGGCATGATCGATTCGGCGTCGGCGATTTCTTCGACCAGGCCACCATCAACCAACGGAGCCAGCGTGTTGTTATCAATCACCGCCATATCAAGCGTGATGTTGTCGCTACCAACCTGGGCTTCCAAAGTGCGCACGACGTCTGCCGCTTCGATATCCGAGACTTCGATCGTACCGCCGGTGGCTTCCTTGAAGCCGTTGACAACGACTTCGTTGAAGACGGTCTTTTCGCTCTCTGCCATGGCGATGGATACGCGGAGGGTTTGGCCATCGTAGTTGCCAAACTCAACCACCTCATCCTCTGCTGGCGATGCAGCAGGTGATGCGGCTGGCGAGGCTTCCTGACCAACGGCACCGCGAGCGCCGAGCGCGGCGGTAAGTACCGGTACGCTCAAACCGAGAGCGCCAGCCTTGGTCAACATCTCACGGCGGCTCATACCACCCTCGAGATAGTCATCTACGAGATCTTTTGCAATCAATCGTTCCTTACTCATGAAGTTGGCCTCCTTTGGCTCATGACGCAAATGCGTATTCATAGTGCTTCCCCGCAAGAAGGGTGCCGGGTTTAGCCTTTTACGGAACCACTCAGGTATCCGCTCTTGATGTATCGCTGCAGGAAGAGTGTGATGATCGCCACAGGAATGGTCATCATCACCGAGAATGTCGCCACATCGGTGACATTGCCGCGGTTTGCGTAGTAGTACGTGCGCAGTGGCAACGTATCTTCCGAAATGAAGAGATAGATGGCGTAGAGCAGATCGTTCCACGAATCCAGCCACGCGAACATGGCAGCCACAGCGATTCCCGGTGCGGCCAACGGAATTATCACTTTCCAGAGCGTTGTGAGGCGTCCTGCGCCATCCACACCGCTGGCTTCTTCCAGATCGAACGGAATCACGGTGAAGGTACCGATAAGAATCCAGGCCACAAGGGGCAAGGTGCGGATGAGGTGCGCCAACACCAGACCCAGATCGGTATCGTTCAATCCCCAATTGAAGAAGCGCATCGCGATTGGTGTCGCAATAATCACTTCCGGGAACATGCGGGTGAACAGCACCGCCAGAATCAACCCATAGCGAATACCTTTCGGCAGTCGGGAGATCACGTATGCAGCTGGTGCTGCCAAAACGATGGCGAAGATCGCGGTGAAAGTCGCGGCAATCAGACTATGTCGAAGCGGATCGCCGATGTTCTCCCATGTCATCAATCGGCGCCAGTTATCCAGCGTCGGGTTTTCGATCAGGTACGAAGGAATCGGAGCGGTCGCCTGCGCCAATGTGCTGAGACTCACTTTCACGAGTACGTAGATTGGTACAAGTAGCGCCAGCGCCACGATAATTGCGAGAACAGGGAAGATGAATCGCTGCCACGGACGTGTATTTCCGGTGGCCTGAATAGTTGCCTGACTCATCGATCCACCTCCGATCGTCGCTCAACAAGCAGCATGTACAACACCACCCAAACGGCAATCATCAGTAAGAGGATCACTGCTGCTGCCGATGCCACATTCACATTGTTGGCGGCATATTCGAAGTAGACGAACGAACTCATCACCGGCACGCTTTGTCCAGCGAGAACCATGGCGATATCGAAGATACGGAAGGCATCGATCGAACGGAGAATGAGCGCCATCGTGATCGATGGCATCAGCAGTGGAAGGGTGTGATGGATGAACTTCTGCCATCCACTGGCACCATCGATACCGGCGGCTTCGTAAACATCTTCCGGAATACCTTCCAGACCTGCCAGCAGAATCAGCACCACCAATGGGAGCGCCTTCCAGACATCGGCAAGCGCGATGCTGAACATGCCTCGCCAACCCGATTGCTGCCAGTAAACCGGCATATCGATGAGACCGATATCCATCAGGAATCGGTTCAGATAGCCATTGAAGCCGACAAAGTAGAGCATGGCGGCACCGGCCACGAGTGTTGGTACACCCAATGGCAGCAGCACTACGGTGCGGAAGATACCGCGTCCGCGGAAGGTGCGGGAAAGCATCACCGCGATCCCCATACCAATCACCATCTCCAGTGTCACGCCGATAGCGGTGATACCGAGGGTATTGGTGAATGCATCCGTGAATGTGCTCTTATCCACAACCGTTCGATAATTATCGAGAGTAAGATCGCTGGTGCCAGCATGTACGAAGCTGTACCAAATTGATTGCGCCACAGGTACAAGCATGAAATAGAGGATATACAGCGCAAACGGCAGCACCATCGCTATTTCCAGCTTGTGCTTCCGTAGCCACCATCCAACACCACCACGCTTTCTGGGTTGGGGTAGATTGGCCCAATCTGAGCCAGCCGAAACAGTTTGCTGCATACGAATCCTCCTCCTGCGAGAACGCCTGTTTTGCCGCGGGCAGCGTGACCACAGCAACCGATATGGCGAACGCATCGCAATTACCTTACCGCTGCAGCCGGGGATGCTGGAAAACCCATTTCTCGGGGAGAAGAGGGATGAATACAATCCACTTGACGTAGACCTATCTAACGCGTCATGCTTATGACACGCTAACGCTCGGGCAGTGTGCCCGGCAAGAAAGCAGACGAATACGCCCGGTTCGGGATTTCAATTCACATGCGGATGTGAACGCGAATTTTCGGGCACCCTAGCAGTTTGGAGGACAAACATGTCGAAGGACTTCCTCGTTCCAAATGCCGTCAACAAGCTTATGCAGGATGCGATGCATGGTCGCGCCAGCCGCCGCGATCTCATTAAGCGCGGATCTGCACTGGGTCTCTCCGGTGCGCTCATGGGCAGCGTGTTGCGCATCGCCAGCGTTGGCGCGCAGGATGCTACCCCCACCAGCCAGGAAGCCGGCTGGAGCCTTACCAAGCCGGAATGGCTGGATGTAGACCTCAGTGGTGTTGAACTCAGCACAGTGCTTGCTGCCGATGGTACCGGCGCTCCGCTGGACCAGGCCATCTGCGATTTCTTCGCCGAGCACACCGGTGCTACCGTCAACTACATCAAGGGTGCAGAATCGGCTACCGATCGCCTTACGTATTACACCCAGACCCTCAACGCCCAGAGCTCTGATATTGATGTCTTCACCGTGGATGTGATTTGGCCGGGTATTCTGGCTGTTCACGCCGAGGATCTCACCAGCGTCGCCGAGGAGCTCGCCGAAGTCGGTAGCACCTTCTTCGAGCGCATTCTCAGCAACAACAAGATTGGTGATGTACAGGTGTCGCTGCCGTGGTACACCGATGCCGGTATGCTCTACACCCGCACCGATCTCCTCGAGAAGTACGGAGCCAGTGCTCCCACCACCTGGGCCGAGCTGGAAGAAGCTGCTGCAGCCATCGCCGAAGGCGAAGCTGGCGAAGGCAACTCCAACTTCGTGGGCTACACCTTCCAGGCTGCTGCGTACGAAGGTCTCACCTGTAACGCCCTCGAGTGGGTGTACTCCAACGGTGGTGGCACCT
>JAFAEA010000161.1 GCA_023424355.1 Chloroflexota bacterium
GGAACTCCTGACGGTCGATTCACGGCTAACTAGTCGGTCAAATCGCTGCGATCGATCCATTTCTCTTCAAACGACGGCTGCCATGCGCTCATGGCATCGAGCAGGTCACCCGCATCAGTGCTTCGCAGGATCATTTGATTATGCTCGGGCTTCACAAATCCATGTGTTACAGATGTGTCAAAGAACGCAAGCAAATGCTCGAAGTAACCACTGGCCGTATCGAGCACGGCACATGGTTTCCGATGGATGCCCAACTGCGCCCACGTGACGATTTCGCAGAATTCATCCAGCGTGCCGAATCCGCCCGGCAGGGCGATGAATCCATCGGCAAGCCGCTCCATCGCGGCCTTGCGTTCATGCATCGAGGTTGTGACGATCAGCTCGGTCACATTCGGATGCCCCAACTCCTTGTCCATCAATTGCTGGGGAATCACGCCAATCACCTCGCCACCGGCCTCCAGGCATGCATCTGCAATAGCACCCATCAGGCCCACATTGCCGCCGCCGTACACCAGGCGTAGGTTCCGGGCAGCGATCTCTTTGCCGAGATTGATGGCCAACTCTTCAAACTCTGGACTGTTTCCGAAACTCGATCCGCAAAATACCGCCACTGATTTCATCGGAAAAGTCTCCCCACTCATGCGCATCAGGCATATGCCGGCATCACTGTGTGGCGTTGTACCATTAATCCCCGACGCCGAAACCGACTCGACGCCGCTCGATCTCAGGATTCGCCTCAGGAGCACCCATGTCCACCGGAATTATTCAACGCCTGCCGGACCCCTTGCGTCAACGGTTCCGATTCGTCGGCACCAGCAGCGGTGGAGATTCTGGTTACGAAGGCACCCGCTACCTCATCAAGTGGTTGGTAATCAGCACCATCATCGGTATCGTGGCAGGGCTGGGCGCCGTGCTCTTCAGCAAATCGATCCACATCGCCACCGAGATCTTCCTCGGCAGGGGTGTGGGATACATCCCTCCGCTTCCTGTCGGCGAAGGCTCGCCGATCGAAACCGTCATGGAGCGGCCGTGGTTGTTGCCGCTCATCACCATGCTTGGCGGACTCATCAGCGGATTCATCGTGTTCCGTTGGGCACCGGAAGCGGAAGGGCATGGTACCGATGCCGCGATCGAGAGCATCCACTTCCGCAATGCCACCAGTAATCCGATCGTCCCTCCCATCAAACTGGTAGCTAGTGCCGTAACAATCGGCAGCGGTGGATCGGGAGGCAGGGAGGGACCGGCAGCCCAGATCAGTTCCGGCTTCGCATCTCTGCTTTCCACCTTGCTGCGACTCTCGCCCGAGGATCGGCGCATCGCAGTCTCCGCCGGTATGGGCGCCGGTATCGGCGCGATTTTTCGGGCTCCGCTTGGTGGAGCGCTCATGGCCAGCGAGATCCTCTACATCCACGATATGGAAGTCTCGGTGCTGATTCCGGCGCTCATATCCAGCATCGTCGCCTATTCCACCTTCGGGATCATCGAGGGGTGGGAGCCGATTTTCGGCGCGCAACCCGAGATCGCCTTCCGCGATCCCGTCACGCTTATCTGGTACGTGCTGCTCGGATTACTGGCTGGTATCGGCGGCATTCTCTACTGCAAAACCTTCTACGGTTCTCAAAAGCTGTTCCACCGCTTCAATGTTTCACCAATGATCAAGCCGGCAATCGGCGGATTGTTGGTCGGGTTCATCGGAATCGCCATGCATGGCACCATCTCCACCGGCTATGGATGGGTTCAGATGGCCATGAGTCCGGAGTTGATGACGATTCCGCTCTGGACCGTGGTGATGCTTCCATTTGCCAAGATGATTACTACGTCGCTAAGTATCGGTAGCGGTGGTTCGGGAGGTATCTTCGGTCCCGGTATGGTGATCGGCGGAATGCTCGGCGCCACCGTCTGGCGGCTGGGACACAATGTGTTGCCGCACATGCCTGCGAGTCCGGCCCCGTTCGTGATCATCGGCATGATGGCGCTCTTCGGCTCGGTGGCTCACGCCCCATTCGCCATGATGCTGATGGTCGCTGAGATGACCGGCAACCTCAGCCTGCTGGCTCCGGCCATGATCTGCGTGGCGGTCGCGACGGCTGTCGTCGGCGATACCACCATCTACGCCAGCCAATTGCCGGATCGAACCCACTCGCCCAGCCACCGATTGCGGATGAGTTTCCCGCTGCTACACGCCATGACCGCCGCCGAGGCGATGATTCCGCTTCGATCTGCCGCGGACATTACTTCATCGCTTCAGGTGGATGAGCGAACTCCGCTGGACGAGGCTCTCGGCCTCATGACCGAAGCCGATGCAAACGGCGCGACGGTAATGCGTGGAACTACTGAAATCGGCCAGCTCACCCACAAGAGCGCCATGATTGCTTACCAACGTTCGCGGAGTGCAGGCACCCGCAGGCTCCGCTCCATGCCCAGTAATGCGGTGTTGGTGGATGGAACTGTCGCGCCCGATGCCGAGGTGATCGGCAAATCTCTCCGCGAAATCAAACTCCCACCGGGAGCGCTGGTAGTAGCGATTCTGCGACACGGCACACCGGTCACCCCAACGGCCGAAACGCGGCTGGAATCCGGTGATGTTGTGACCGCACTATCACCGATTGGTCGCCTGGGCGAAGTGCGCCGTCGAATTTCCACCTGATGTTGCCGCTCAGGCTCGTATACTTGAACTCAGTTATTAATCGGTTATGTACGGAGCTTCAATTCTTATGTCTTCAGCTACTACTTCTGGTCCAAATCCACTCTGCGAAGTTGGCATGCGCCATCCGCGTGACAAGCACCGAATGCGCCCGGTAGAGGGCGCCGATCACGTTTGGCTCTGCAACAAGCACGGCATCTACGCGCAGCTCGTAGATACCGAAATCGCTGCCGCTGCCAATCGTGGCGACGACTGGTCTCACTTCGAAGGCGTGGATGGCCTGGTGGTTCGACTTGGCGATGAGCGCCAGGGTGGTCAAATCGTCTACTTCCGCGAGAAGTAGGAGAATCAACGCCATGACCCCTCAGGAAATCTGGGCCAATCTTGAGAAAATCTTCCATCTTTCGCCTCGTGAGTTGTACGACAACGAGGAGATGGAAGAACTGCATCGCAGCTGTCGACGCGATGTCGCACGGATGTCCAAATCGGAGATGCGGCTCACCCTCAGCGTCCACGTACGCGAGGAGATGCTGAGCGACGAGGCGATTGCCAGAGGCGATGGTTGGGAGGAAGTGCTGTCCTTCCTCGATTGGGTCGATGGAGGCATGGAATAGATGTCGCACGAACTCGCCTTCTGTATGGATGCCGGTCCGGCCAGTTGGGCCAGCGCCGGTCGCAAAGGCGATGTGGCCGAGATGCGTGCGGCTGTGGCCAAAACGCTACAGCTCGGCATCGAGGCCGATAAGGCGGGCATCGATTCTCTCTGGCTACTTGAGGATCCGGATGGATGGGACGCCTTCGGTGTACTCGGCGCCATCGCCCGGGAGACAGAGCACATCCGTCTTGGCACCGGCGTCGTAAATCCGTACTATCGCCATCCTGCACAGATCGCAGCCAGCATCTCCACATTGGATTGGCTGAGCGAGGGGCGCGCATTTCTCGGGCTTGGCCGCGGCCAAACCGAATGGTATGAACGCGCCATGGGCATGGATGTGGGTTCACCCACGAAGCGCCTGCCGGAAACCATCTCGCTATTGCGGCAGTGGTGGAGCGAGCAGCTGTTCGCCAGCTCGCCTCCCGGTATGACCGAACTCAATGTGCAGGGATGGGAACGGGAACTCCGACCACAACAGGACCACGTGCCGATCTACCTCGCGGCCGTGGGCCCGATTGCCATGAAGATTGCCGCCGAATACGCCGATGGGGTGATCTTCAACGATCTCACCTCCTTCGATTTCATGCGGGATCAAATCGCGAATGTGAAGCAGATGGCTCAGGCTGTTGGCCGCGATCCTGAAAAGCTCACCTTCAACGCCCGTTGCCAGGTGACGATTACCGACGATCCCGAAGCACTCTACGAAAAGCGAAAATCGACTGTCGCCATGATTCACTCGCTGCCGGGTATGCAGCGACTCCTCCAGAACGACACCTTCGATATCGAAAAGATCATGGCCGATGTGCGTCAGGCGATGCGAGTAGACGATGTTCTGGAGCATGGTGGCGCATTCAGCGAACTCCGTCGCGAAGGCGATCTGGCGGCCGCGAAGTCTGCCATCCCCACTGAGCTGATGCAGGAGTTGGTGGTGGCAGGATCTGTTTCCGATGTTCGCAAGCAGCTACTTCACCTGCACGAGATCGGCGTTACCCATGTCTTCCTCGCTGCACCGGGTGAGTTGGAATCGCTGCCAGAACTGGTGGAATCCTTGCGATAAAACTGGGAAATCTCTATCCTGAAAGGGAACGAGGTACACCATGATCGACATCATTGAACAAAACAGGGATGAACTCATTGCCCTCTGTGAACAGACAGAGATCAAGGGGCTGTGGCTCTTCGGATCCGCGGCCACCGGCAATTGGGATCCGGAACGATCGGACCTCGACTTTCTCTTTGATATTGGTGATTACGACCCCACAGCCGGGCGTCGGGCTATGCGACTCGCCTCAGGCCTGGAAAAGTTGTTCGGCGAGAACTTCGATCTCGTCTCCCGCCCTGCCATCCGTCAACCTGAATTCCGTAGGTCGGTAGACCATTCTGTTGTCGCAATCTATGAACGATAGAAGTGGATCGTCATGATCGACATCATCGAGCAACATCGCGACGAACTCATTGCCCTCTGCGAGCAGCCCGAGATCAAGGGGTTGTGGCTCTTCGGATCCGCGGCCACCGGCAATTGGGATCCCGAAAAGTCCGACCTCGATTTCCTCTTTGATATCGGTGATTACGACGATCGACCAGGCCGCCGATTCATGAAGCTAAACGCTGGTCTGATCAAGATTTTTGGCGAGAATTTCGATCTCGTATCCCGCCCAGCAATTCGGCGCGAAGATTTTCGTACCAACGTCGAACGCACCAAGGTGCCGATCTTCCCCGTTTCGTGAACTGCTGGCTATAACGACCCGACTCCTGAAACTGCAGCCCTGAACTCCCACGTATAATCAATCGCGGTGAAATCGATCGTCGCGAGGGAGTGCCATGTC